>CAZJQF010000110.1:0-5085 GCA_964547925.1 uncultured Dehalococcoidales bacterium | reverse complement strand
GTTAGAAGTGTACTTCCATCGCGCGGGGCGGGCAGGCTTTAATGCAGATACCGCAGGCAATACATTTCTCGCCTTCGAAATTGACCTTGTGAGTCTTGGTATTGACCTTAAAGCAACCTGCAGGGCAAATGGTAACACAGGCACCGCACGAGGTGCAGCGGTCTTCATTACGGGTAATATCGCGGCTGAGCGCCTGGATTCTGACTCCGGCCTCGGTCAGGTATTGGATACCCTTATCATAATCGGCCCGTTCGCCGCTGAGTTCCAACACCAGCAGTCCTTCTTCTTCAGGCGTAACGTAGGCTTTAAGGATATTAAAATCCAGGTTGAAATCTTTCACTAACCGGCTCACAATCGGCCGGTTGGTTATCCGCTGCGGAAAATGTAACACTATTCTTTTTGAGACAGCCATTTCGTCTCCTTACGGTGCCAGAGGTCTTTCGTTTAACGGATGGACGGTTACTCCGGAGTCCGGACCGGGGAAATTAGCCACCGGTTCGGTCAGTAAGAATTGTCCTTTTAGTATCCAGTCTTTCAGGATGCCGGCAATTTCTACCGCCCGCGAATAACTGGATAGCGAGCCGGTGGGCACTTCTTTACCGTTAATAATTATCTTACCGCTTTTTAATTGAGCGTAAGTAACTTCACCGACAATATCAGATTTCAGGTTGGGATAAGCGTCCGAGTAGTCGTAAATGGTAGCCGTAATGTCGGCGTCAGTTGCTGCCGCATTAATCAATATTTCCTCGGAGAGAACAGGTATCGGAACACCGATGCCGACGGTTAAGGTAGCCCCGTAACCGAGCATACTCGTACCGACCAGCCAGCGGGATGTCATTTGTTTTAAATCGCCGATAACCGCCAGAGTTCCGGAGCCGCCCTTCGGGATACCGAGTTCGTTGCGTCTGGTACCCGGGTTAAACTGCGTTCCCGGCCAGGCAACGTAGCCGATGCCGCCGCCTAAGAAAATTCTTGTACCGATACCGATAGTGCGGTAGAGCGGGTCTTTCAGTAAGGGCGAGAGTTGTCCGGAAGTAGAATAATTCACATTACCATAATTAGGTTTTAAAATCCCCATATAGGTATAAATCGTCTTGTTCGAGGAATTGGTGGCCACGTTATAATTCTGGTAAGCGTTACGCGGATTGAACAAGACGGCTTCATTGATATCTTTCAGACTGATAAAGGCTTCGAGCTTTTTACGCGGATAACAGTCCGTGCCGTAAGCGGTGGCAACCAAACGCACGTCTTTACCGGCGACTAATTCCTCGATAACGTGACCGCCGCCGTAGTTGAACTCCCCGGGGTGGTTACGGTTGCGCGGGTCGTCATCCGGTATTGCCGTGGCCCCGAGGAAGATATCGACTGCCGCAATGCCGGTATAAGCCGGTACGTCATTCAGGGTAGTCCTCCCGCCGCCTAATTTGATGCGCGGTTTGGTATGGCCGATATTGAAGTAAGCGCCGGAAGAACACATCGGGCCGAAAGTGCCGGTAGTAACGACATCGACATCCTCCGCGGCTTTTTTCGTGCCGTTCTTTTTTACGATATCGATGATTTCTTCCGCCGTCACAACTACGGCTTTACCCTGTTTGATTTTCTCGTTGATTTCGGCAATCGTCTTGCTCATATAGATACATCATAGCCAGACGGAAATAATAAATCAAATATCAGAAACCAGAAACGAAGTGTATTTAGATAATGTGAAAGAGTATAATCTATTACAATAACCCGCACATCATAATACGTTACTATACTCCGTTTTTTTCTTAATATTGTTTGGTTTTCATTCAAGAAGGAAACATTGAAATATGCCGAAACAGCCTAAAGTCTTTTACGGCTGGTGGATAGTAGTTGCCAGTGTCATCGTTATGGCTTATGTCCCCGGCGTTGTTATCTATGGCTTTACGGCGTTTTTTGAACCTATCGTTAAAGAGTTCGGCTGGAGTTATGCTCAGGTATCCTGGGGTGCCTCGCTTCGAGGGTTAGAAGTCGGGATTCTCGCTCCCCTGGTAGGATATCTGGTCGACCGCTGGGGCACCCGGAAACTGCTGTTTGGCGGCATAATCATAGTCGCCACCGGTGTTTTTTCTCTCAGCCGTATCCATTCACTCGGGGGTTATTATGCCTCATTCGTAATAATATCCATCGGTATGAGCACCTGCGTCGGTACCGTCATTTTACCGACGTTAGCCAACTGGTTTAAGAAGAAAATCGGTCTGGCAATCGGTTTAGTCGGTATCGGGGGCGGTTTAAGCGGTCTTCTCGTGCCGCTGGTAACCATGCTCATCGATAAATACGAATGGCGGCCAGCTTTGATTATTATCAGTATAAGCATGCTGGTTGTCGGGATACCTTTATCTCTGGTAATCCGGCATAAACCGGAACCGTACGGATATGCACCGGATGGAGAAGCAGGAATATCTCCGGGTAAGGCGGTGATATCTAAGACTATTGGGGTGTCACAGATTCCCACGAGCCAGGTTTTAAAAACAAGAATATTCTGGCAGCTGGCCGGCGTTTCAATGTGTTATTCAATCGTTACCGGTTCGGTGATGACTCATATCATGCCCTATTTCACCAGTGTCGGTATCAGCAGGACGTTTTCCAGTACCGTGGTCTTAGTTATGGCGCTATTAAGCATCGGAGCCAGAATAGGTGCGGGATGGTTAGGTGATAGGGTTAATACAAAACGTGTTTATATAATATCCTTTTCATTAATGGCTGTAGGGACGCTGTTTTTTGCTTATGCGGTACAGGGCAATATGCTGTTAATTTCTCTTTTCATACTCTTCTACGGCATAGGCTCAGCGGGGAATATAACTCTCAGACCGGTCATATTACGTAAATATTTCCCCGGCGCGAAATTCGGTTCAATACTGGGGATAGCCGATGCTGCAATGATGGCAGGACAAGCCGGGGCTCCCTTAGCCGGGTGGTTTTACGATGTCGGCAGCGGCTACCGCAGCATCTGGCTTATCTATGTTGGCGTTATCGTTATCGGTGTGATTCTGCTTCTGACTTTACCGAAGCCCCCTAAAATTACCGAAGCTAACATAAAGACTGCGGATAATTAGTATTTCAGTATTATCCGTGTAACCTCAATATCAAACTGTTGAAGCTGGCGATATACATAGGCTATAATTTCCTTTAGTTCTTTTTATTGCCGGAGGGAAATTTTTGTTAAAATCTCATAACTGCGGAGAGCTTCGGAAAGAGCATGTCGGGCAATCGGTAAAGCTAGCCGGCTGGGTAGACCGGCGGCGCGACCACGGCGGGCTCATTTTCATCGATTTGCGTGATAGAGAAGGTGTTACTCAGGTCGTTTTTAATTCTGAGATGTCGGTCGATGCTTATAAAATCGCCGACCAATTGCGTGGTGAATATGTCGTGGGAATTACCGGCAAGGTTTCTCTACGGCCGGCCGGTACGGAGAATCCGAAACTCCCCACCGGCGATATCGAAATTGCCACCGAGGGTATCAACATTCTAAATACTTCTTTGACCCCGCCGTTTTATATTAACGAAGACGTCGAGGTGGAAGAGAACCTCCGCCTGAAATACCGTTATCTCGAAATGCGGCGCAGCGGTTTGAAAAACAATTTGTTGCTCCGGGCGAAAGTCGTCCGGTTGATGCGTAATTTCCTGGAAGACCTCGGCTTTATCGAAGTTGAGACGCCGATGTTGATAAAAAGCACCCCGGAAGGAGCCCGCGATTATCTGATACCCAGCCGTATCTGGCCGGGGAAGTTTTACGCTCTGCCGCAATCCCCCCAGCAGATGAAACAGCTGCTGATGGTAGGCGGCATCGAAAAGTATTACCAGATTGCCCGCTGTTTCCGTGACGAAGACACCAGGGCCGACCGTCAGCCGGAGTTTACGCAGCTCGATATCGAGATGAGCTTCGTCGAAGAAGAAGATGTTATTCAACTTACCGAAGGGTTATTTACCAAAATAGTGGAGACGGTGAAGCCGGAATTTAAAATATTTAAACCTTTCCCGAGAATCAATTTTGCCGAGGCAATGGAAAAATACGGCTCGGACAAACCTGATTTACGCTTTGGAATGGAAATCAAAGACCTCTCCGATATTCTTGCCGCGTCGGAATTTGCGGTTTTTCGCAACACTATTGCGGAAGGCGGTCAGGTCAAAGGCATCTGCGCTCCGAAATGCGGCGGGTACTCCCGCAGCCAGCTGGATGAATTGAACAAGTTTGTACAGTCGTGCGGCGCGAAGGGTGTCGTTACCATTTCGCTGGGTACGGGCTCCGGTGAGATAAAAGACCTGGAATTGGGAGATATCAAATCTCAGGCCATAAAATATATGACCATCGAACAGGTACGGAAAATGGCCGAAAGACTGGGCGCCGCCAGAGGCGACCTGCTGCTTGTGATGGCCGGTAAGGGCGAGGCTCTCAGTCTGGCGATGGGCGAATTGCGCAAAGAGATGGGGAAGCGGCTGAATCTGGCCGACCCGAACCTGTTTGCTTTTGCCTTTGTGGTGAATTTCCCGCTGCTGGAGTGGAATAAAGATGAAAACCACTGGCAATCGATGCACCATCCTTTCACCGAACCGAAGGACGAGCATCTCAGTATACTGGATACCTCGCCGGAAAAGGTACACGGTAAGCATTATGACCTGGTCTGCAACGGATTTGAAATAGGCGGCGGCAGTATCCGTATTCATAACACCGACTTACAGCGGAAAGTCTTCCGTATTTTAGGCCATACCGATGAGAGTATCGACCGTTTGTTCGGACAACTGATGGAGGCCTTCAAGTATGGGGCACCGCCTCACGGCGGGGTAGCGTTCGGGTTAGACCGCCTGATTATGATTCTGACCGGGGAAAGCACGATACGTCAGGTCATTGCCTTCCCGAAGAATCAAAATGCGGTCGATATGGTATTCGAAGCTCCGGCGGAAGCAACCGAAACGCAATTGAAAGATTTACATATTCGGTTGAGGGAAGAAGATTTGCCGAAGCCGGAATAGAGTTATTTAATTTCATATTTGGATATTAGGGTTTAGAATTTAGGATTTATCTTATTGGAGGCAATGTGAAGGCAACTCAGGAAAAAACAGAAA
>CAZJQF010000109.1:3068-5090 GCA_964547925.1 uncultured Dehalococcoidales bacterium | reverse complement strand
AGTCCAAGGGCTTAAAAGAACGGGTTATTATAATGAAACATGTTTTGAAAAACAGTCTTATCCCGGTAGTCACTTTATCCGGGGTGGGACTGGGCTCAATACTCGGCGGCTCGGTTTTAATAGAAACCGTATTTGTCGTTCCCGGTATGGGATTACTGGCAGTCAGTTCTGTAAATAATCATGACTACCCTTACGTACAGGCTGTAGTAATGGTGATAGCGGTAGCCGTGCTGTTTATTAACTTAATCGTAGATATATCTTACGGCTGGCTCGATCCTAGAATCAGGTATAGATAAGAAAAGATGACAACAAATATAGAAAATACAACATCGACATTGGCTCCAACGGTAAGCGGATTTTATCGTTTCCGTAAAGTATTTTTCAGTCGGGGCATAGTAGTATTCGGCATGGTGGTTATTTTTATATTCGTGATATTTGCTATTTTTGCCGATTGGATAGCTCCATATAGTCCTTATAAGACAGATTTGCCGAATAGATTACAAACCCCGAGTGCGGAGCATTGGCTGGGGACTGATGTTATCGGCAGGGATACGTTAAGCCGCATTATTTTCGGAGCCCGGACTTCTCTGGTAATCGGCTTAATTGTCGTCGGGGTATCCGGCATAATCGGTATGAGTTTAGGTATGATTGCCGGGTATATGGGCGGATGGGCTTACTTGATAATTATGAGAATCATGGATGCCCTTATGTCCTTCCCGATGATATTGCTGGCGATGGTGATAGCGGCTTTACTGGGAGGCGGAATTACCAATGTCATTGTAGCTCTTTCGGTAGGTTTATTGCCGGTATACACCCGGTTGATGTGCGGCCAGGTACTCACGGTCAAAGAAAACGATTATATTTTGGCCGAGCGGGCTCAGGGAGCTAGCAGCTGGCGGATTATGATACGCCATCTCCTACCGAACTGTTTCCCGCCGCTCATTGTCTTAGTAACAATGATGCTCGGCGGTGTTATCTTGGCCGAAGCCGGCCTTAGCTTCTTAAACATAGGTATTTTACCGCCGACCGCCGCCTGGGGAAGTATGGTGAACGAAGGGCGCAGTTATTTACTTACAGTTCCTATTCTTTCGTTTGCTCCCGGTATCGCGATTATGCTGGTGGTATTTGCATTTAATATGGTTGGTGACGGTTTGAGAGATGCTCTCGACCCGAGACTTAGAGGTAAACTCTAATCGAAAAATTAATAGTAAATATTTCGGTACATGGTAATTTGGAGGAGGAATAGATGAAGGATTTCGCAGGTAAAATATTATTTATAACCGGAGGAGCTTCCGGAGCCGGATTAGGACAGGCCAAGGTATTTTCCGAGGCCGGTTGTAAGGTCGTAATTGCAGATGTCCGGCAGGACCATCTGGATGAGGCTAAAGCGTATTTTAAAGATAAAAACGCTCCGGTACATACGATTAAACTGGATATTACCGACCGTAAGGCTTATGCGGAAGCGGCAGATGAGGTAGAAAAGGTCTTCGGCGGCCCGCCGCAAATGCTGTTCAATACAGCCGGTGTTAATACTTTCGGCCCGGCGGAAGCTTCTACTTATGAGGATTATGACTGGGTGGTGGGAGTGTGTTTGGGCGGCGTTATCAACGGGATGGTGACATTTGTACCGAGAATGGTTAAAGCCGGTAAGGGCGGTTATATCGCCACGGTATCTTCTTTAGGTGGTTTTTCGGGAGGCTATACAACGGCTCCATACTCGGCGGCTAAAGCTGCTGTAAACAATTTGATGGAGAGTTATTATCAAGCTCTTATGCCATATAATATCGGCATTTCCATACTTTGTCCGGGAAATATCAAGACAAATATTTACGATTCAGCAACCCTTGGCAGACCAAAGAAATATGAAAAGACCGGATATCATGTGAATGAGCAAACGATAGAATTTCTCAAATCCGTACATGCTGCGGGCATCGATCCCATCGAGCTGGCTAATATTTTGAAAAAGGGTATTGAAAACGACCAGCTTTATATTATCCCCTATCCTAACCCCGAAGAGATGCT
>CAZJQF010000109.1:1227-2968 GCA_964547925.1 uncultured Dehalococcoidales bacterium | reverse complement strand
GGCGGCTATAAGTTCATGCTGGCCTTACAAAATTGGTTTAAAGCGAACATGCCTTCCGTCACTACCATTCGCAAGCGGAGATCCGGCAGCTTTATGGCCCCGGATACGGACCTTTGGAAGGAAATCAAAGCCAAAGGGCATGCCGCAATTATCGGGGTCGCAGGCTGACCGGGATGTATTCCAGCGGTCGCTGGAGATTGCAACACTCTGGAAAAAGAATATGGGATACCGGCAGTTCCCGTTTCGTCTTTCGAATTCGAACCGGTGGTCGGGGAAACCTATCTGCCTGCATCTTTGCCTTTTGTTTTTTCTCCCCATCCGGTAATCGGAGTTTCCGATGAGACTCTTGAAGGATATGTCGCCGGCAACGACCCGGATACCGGAAAACCTCTTATCGGCGAAATTATCGATGTACTGACGAAACCTATCGATGAAACGAAGTTAAAGTCATATTCGATGAAGGCTAAATCGACTAACACTACCAAAGGATTATTGGCTCCGGACACCGAAGATAACTTGCAGCGTCTATTTTACGAAAAGGGATGGACGGACGGGCTGCCTATAATATTACCGACGGAAGAACGTGTAGCCAAAATGCTTACCGGTACCAGTGCTTCGCCCGACGAGGTAGTCGGGGAAAAGACGCGGTTCGATATTAGAGGAAATGTTAAATATACCGTAGCTAATGTTGCGGTAATTGCGGTTATGGCCGGGGCAAGACCGGAACATTTCCCCGTGATTCTGGCAGTAGCCGCTACAAAAGCGGAAGCAATCCAGCCGTCGACGACGGCGTTCGGTTCTATTCTGATGGTAAATGGGCCGATACGCAAAGAGATAGGTATAAACTGCGGCATCGGTGCCTTCAGTCCGGTGACTCAGGCTAACTCGGTTATCGGCAGAGCGTGGACGCTGATGTCCACTTGCTGGGAAGATATGAGGCCGAAAAGGAATTTGTGGAGTTCCCAGGGAAGTAACCTGACGTACAATAATATGTGCTGCGGCGAAAATGAGGAGAGCAGTATTTGGGAACCTTTCCATGTTCAGAAGGGTTTCAAAGCGGCGGAAAGCACTGTCAGTGTTTTCCAGGGGTGGGTTCTGATCAACAGTGCCGGAACAGCTTCAGTCCGGTCGGTGGGGGAAGAAATGTGTGTTGAGATGGGCATAATTCCTCCCACTTATACTAACGCAACCGTAGTTATGGACCCGCTGGCAGCGAAAATATTAAAAGAAAAAGATGGGTTTAAAACTAAAGCAGATTACAGCCGCTGGCTTTCGGAAAACATCAAGATGAAGGCAAGTACCTATTGGGCTTTCGACCATGTAGACTGGTGGGTACGTCCTATGGCTGAAAAAGGGATAGAACCTTACGCTTCATGGAAAAAGGTATCGGATGATACGTTAATAGCCCCCTTCCATAAACCGGAGCAAATTAATATTGTCGTTGTCGGTGGTGAAACAAGTCCGGTATGGCATGTTTCGGACTACGGATACATGGGTACCGCATCTATCGACAGATGGCGGCCGGTTCATTCCGGTGATGCCGGTGATAAATGCAAAGACGGTACATGCGGACTGCCTCAGGATCCATTAGTAAAATACGACTAGGTATCCTATAAATCAATAAACAAAATAGCAGGTGATTTAAAATCACCTGCTATTTTTATTTGTACGAAAATTATTTGTTTTATTACTTCATAGTACGGGTGAATGGACCGGGAGTAGTCTGTTTCTCATAAACCGG
>CAZJQF010000109.1:0-1127 GCA_964547925.1 uncultured Dehalococcoidales bacterium | reverse complement strand
TCGTTTTTCAAATGAGCCGGACGGTTTTCTGCGGTGGAAACAGCCAGATTACTGGAGGTCGCTCCGGGGACTAATACCGAAGCCCCGATACCTTTATCACGAAGTTCAGTAGCAATAGTTTCCATTAAAACGGCGACCGCAGCTTTCGTAACGCTGTAAATGGAGAAGCCGCCGACCGCAAAAATACCGGAAGTGGAAGAGGTGGCAATGACATGTCCGCCTTCGCCATGCTTAATGATACGCGGCAGGATAGTAACCACACCGTTAATTACACCGCCAAGATTTATAGACAGGCCGAAATCCCAGTCTTTATAGGTGCAATTTTCAACCATGCCGCCCGCACCGACGCCGGCATTATTTACCAGTACGTGGATTTTACCGAATACTTTCTCCGCTTCGTCAGCTGCTTTCACATACGCTTCACGGTCGGTTACGTTAAGCTTAATCGCATGAACCGGATAATTAGTCGTCGCAAAATAAGACATCGCTTCATCGATGGCATTTTGGCGGGAATCGATGATGACGACTTTCATCTCGTTGGCAGCGAATACCTTAGCAATACCGAGGCCGATACCGCTGGCACCGCCGGTGATAAAGGCAACCTTTCCTTTTACATTTTCCATTACTTTCGTCTCCTTTTTACATTTTCTTTATCGGAATACCGCACGTCCCGTCGCTGCAACTTGACTGGGCCGGCATTCTGATGGGTTTATCATCGTACTTAATCCCTGTTTTCGGTATCCATTTATCAATCGGTATGGTTTGAACATAAGCGAAATCCATGGCGGACCACATCGGGTTCCATTCGCCGCCGACAACGATATGGTTTATGTTAGCTGCGAAAAGTGGAACCATAGGTTTGCCGAGTGCTTTTACTTCTTTAGCAATATATTCGCTCAACTCCTGTTTCGTATTGAAACCCTCTTTTTTCAAACTTCCGGCAACCAGCGGGTCGAGTATGAGAGCGGCATGACCGATACCGGCGATACCGGCGACTACATCGGCCATACGTTTGGCGTTACCGGTAGAGGAACCCTGAATGCTCCAGCCGCGGAAGAGACTTACCGTACTCTCCATCTGCTTAAAACCTTTCTGGACGTGGAAAGGTTCGAATACGCTTTGCTCTT
>CAZJQF010000108.1:1686-5141 GCA_964547925.1 uncultured Dehalococcoidales bacterium | reverse complement strand
CACTGGTTCAAAATGGTGAATACTCCCTTGGGTGATACTATCTTTGGCCATGGCAAAGTGACAAATAAATATGTAGATAGCAATGGTAATTATATTGTGGACCTTGATACATGGATAGAGACAATCAGAGGTTATGTTAGCAACTCTTGTCCGGCTAAAGTCAGATTGCTTTCGAGGAGTGAGCCCATTGATAAGATTAACCAAATATCTAGGTAAATCCAGGTTTTAGTAAAAAAGGGGTGATAACTTAAGGAGGCACGGAATGTTTGATCTTAAGGCAGGTGATAGAGTCAGGATAAAGGAGCGCCCGGATTGGCCGATGCCAAACGGTTACAAACTAGCTAAAGTGGAAGGTACAGTATCACAAGTTTTAAATGAGCCAAAAGGCTATATTAGAGTTTTGTTAGATAAAGATAACAATACAACAGGGATGGATACTAGCATGCCTTTACCCTTTAGAGTTGAGGCTGTAGAAAAGGTGCAATTATAGCTAGGATTTTATCCTGACCTTGTACCTCTAAACTAATAATATAATTTCCTTCGGAGGCTGGGGCTTATTATAACCCCATTTTATCGCTTGCAAGATGACCGGATTACTAGAAGTTAAAAATTAAAAACACACTTCAAAATAAAAAGGAGTGAGATGCAACACCAGGAAGGAACTTTTAAAGGTTTAAAAGGCTTCAGCATCTATTACCAGAGTTGGATACCGGAGAAAAAACCTGAAGCAGTGCTCGTAATTTCCCATGGTTACGGCGGGCACGGAGGGCGCTTTGTGACTCTTGCCGAATATCTTGTACCGAAGGGGTACGCCGTTTACGCGCCGGACCACCGCGGTCACGGCCGCTCCTCCGGCGAGCGCCTTGTAACCGACGATCCCCATGATTACATCGATGATTTAAAGACTTTTTTTGACATCGTCCGCAAGAAAAACCCGGGTAAAAAGATTTTCCTTCTAGGCCACAGCATGGGGTCTTTCATCGCCTTGTTTTACGCCCTGGAATATCAAAAAGAGCTGACCGGCTTGATAGTTACTGGCAGCGGTTTTCCCCGTCCGGGAGACCCGCCCATGCAGCCGCCAAAAGCCGGCGAACCCATGGACTTCTCTTTTCTTAGCAGCGATCCCGAAGTCATCAAGTCGCATGAAGATGACCCACTAACATACCACGGCCCTATACCCGCTGCCTTCCCCATGGCGAACGCCCCGGCCAAACTTTTCGGCATGGTACCACAACTAACGCTACCCATTCTGATAATGGCGGGAAACGCCGTTCAGGACGACAAGCGCTGCAGCGTGCTCTATGAGCGCGTCGGTTCTTTGGATAAATCCCTCAAGATTTACGAAGGAATGCGTCACGAAATTCTTACAGAGCCGGAACGCCTGAAGGTCATGGCCGATATCGAAGCGTGGCTCAAAAAGCACTTGAAAGCGTCAGGATAATCGGATTTGAGCAGGTTGTCGGCGTGCCGGCTGTTGACAGGATTCCAAGTAACAAACTCACTGAAAATGAGGATGTCGGTAACAAGTAAATATCTTCACAGGAGGTATTTTTAGGATGGTAGTTCGGGGCGTTTACACAAAAGCAGAGGAGAGGATGCTTACAGAGTGGCATGAGAGAGCAGACAGGCTGGTCGGGTGGCTTGGCGAGACACCAACAAAGGATTTGCCCTATCCGGTATCTCACCGGGTGGCTACTAAGGAACTAATTCTACACATGGCATATGCGGCCGACTGTTGGAACCCCCTGTGGCGTGATGAGAATTATGCCAGAAACACCAGATGGGGTAGCATTATTGCTCCTCCCTTCTTCCAACATTGTATTTCGCACGGCGGAGTCAGACACCCTTTGGAGATGCCTCCAGAAGATGGCATCGTCATGATGAGTCATGAAGATATTTGTGATCGATGGGAGTTCTTTAAGCCCATACGTGTGAACGACTCATTTAAGGTTTGGAATGGACCCGCTAAGATAGAGGACATAACGAAATCGGATAAAGACGCACTTCGCAATTTTAAGACAACTAGTGAAATGTATTATATAAATCAGAAAGATGAAGTTGTAAGTAGTCTTTTTAAAGACATCTATCTTGAGATACTACCTCCTGGGACAAATACGACGAGTACGCAAAGTTTCACTAAAGAGTATGTATACACCGAGGAAGAAATAGCAGCCATTGACCGTGCCTGCGATGCTGAGGAAATTCGGGGCGCTAAACCCAGGTTCTGGGAGGATGTCAAGGTAGGCGATGAACTTAAAACGATTGCCATGGGGCCGATTACTGCCTGGGATACAGTAGTTGAGATGCAAGGCTTTGGCGTTGCCCTCCTGCCCATGAGAGAAGTGCGCCGGCGGACTCCTGAAAGAGTGTTAATAGACCCCTTGACTAACATTCCCCATAAGTCTATTGAATTGCATCTAACTGACACCGGAGGCCGCATAAACCACCAGTATTCAACTACCATAATCGGGGTCACAACACACCATTTCTTGGGGCGTTTAATCACCAACTGGATAGGTGACGATGGTTTCTTAAGGAAATTTCAATGGCGGAAGTTACACAATACCCCTCTAGGCGATACGATTTTCGGCAGAGGGAAAGTGACAAAGAAATATATAGATGATAAAGGTGACTACATGGCTGATCTTGACACTTGGATGGAAAGTATAAGAGGTTATATTCCTAATGTGGGCACGGCAACTGTGAGCCTCCCCTCAAAAGAAAAGATGTTTAAATCGCTCGGGTGACATGGTCGTCTATTAGGGAAAATGCATATATCTTGAACTATAAATTTAATGAGGGAAAAAATGAATAATATTAAAGCAGGTGACAGAGTCAGGATTAAGGAGCGCCCAGATTGGCCGATGCCAACCGGTTATAAACTAGCGGGTGCAGCAGGAACAATTTTTGAGATCAATGATGAAGTAAAAGGTTATGCATGGGTTTTATTAGATGAGGAGATCACCGGAATAGATATTAAAGTACCGTTAGGGTTTCGCCTTGATTCACTTACAAAGATTTAAAATTTCGAAAACATGAGGTTCTGGGTAAACAAATCGATCGGCCTCGGGTAAAGGAGAGACCGGACTTTATCCAGCAGTTTAGGGCATCCGAGAACGCCTTAATCTGGGTAAGGTCTCAAAAAGGAAAGCGGAGCATGAACTGGCTATCGGTTATGCTACGCTCGACAGGCTACTGGATAATCCTCCCTTGTCACCATCTGAAATCGATTGTCTCAGTTCTGTAAAAACTTTGGTCGAGGTGTTACACTGACATAATCGCTAAACAATTAACCCTGACATTTTCCCTGACCAACGACATCTCAATCTTACAAAAGATGGTAAAAGAATTATTGAAACACATATGAAAATTTATGATGATTTTGCCAGTAAAATAGTCATTGGTTGTCCCATAAGCCAATGCCGCTGAAGAAGCTGGTAAGTTAATTATGAATT
>CAZJQF010000108.1:0-1586 GCA_964547925.1 uncultured Dehalococcoidales bacterium | reverse complement strand
GTTCCGGATAATGTTCCTGACGCAGCTGCGGTTTATGTCGGTTGTGCTTCCTCAACCGTCGCATACGGGCTAAGCAAGGTCAAGTTTACGTTTGGTTCTACGGCTGTGATCTTTGGAGCTGGTGGTCTTGGTATTAACGCGGCTCCTCAGGCAAAGGACATGGGGGCTGCCCGGGTTATCGTAATTGATAAAAACCCCGAGCGACTTAAAGCAGTCATGTCCTTCGGCGCCGACTACACTATTGACTATAACGAATACCCGACACTACAGTCCAGAATCGATAAAGTAAAGCAACTTACAGGTGGTAATGGGGCGAATGTGGTTGTGGAAGTGGTAGCTGCGGGGCCTGAAGTTGTAGCAGAAGGGCTACAAATGCTGGTCCCCGGTGGCACATTTTTAAGCATGGGACTGGTCGGGCATGATGAAAAAGGACCGTTTACCGGCCAGATTGAAATGGAACGCCTTATCAGTGGCCACTTCAATATAATTGGCTCTTCCAATTACAACATGACGACTATACCCCAGGTGCTCGATTTTATGTCGAGGAGCATCAACAAGTATCCATGGGACAAAATTATATCCCACAAGTTCCCGCTGGAAAAAGCAGAAGAAGCTATGAAACAAGCTTCGGCAGGTAAAGTGGTAAGAGCGGCAATTGTTATGGACTGAGCTTCAATAATCGGTAACCGAGAAGTAATTCGCAAACCACCTGCCCGATTCAAGTGGTTTACTATTTAATTTTAAAGGCTCTACTAAGAAAATATTCATATGAAGGAGAGTGAAATGAGTAATATTCCTGCTGAGACCGATGTGGTTGTAATAGGCTCCGGCGTTGCTGGATTAGCCGCCGCGGTGACAGCCGCTGAAGGCGGTGCGAAGGTTGTTGTTTTTGAGAAAGAAAGAACATTTGGTGGTACCTCTAATTTTTTTGAAGGTACCTTTGCGGTGGAAAGCAGCTTACAACGAGCAAGGTATATTGCCTATGATAAAGACGAAGCTTTTCAAAATATCATCGATTATAGCCACTGGCGTGCGAATGCCCGTTTGGTAAGGGCGATTATTAACGAATCTGCCGCTACTATTAGCTGGTTGCAGGAAGAAGGGGTGGAATTCAGTGATGTTATTAGCTTTATGCCCCATGCTCCGGAAACTTATCATGTAGTTAAAGGAAAGGGCGCGGCTATAGTAAAAGCCTTGGTTGACCGAACGGAAGAGTTAGGTATCGTAATGGCATTGAATACACCCGTGAAAAGAATATTAAAAACCGATGACAAAGTAAGCGGGGTCGTTTTCTCCCGTGACGATAAAGACTTTCAGTTGAAAGCAAAGGTAATAGTGATTGCCAGCGGAGGCTTTGCTAACAATAAAGAATGGATTAAAAAATATACCGGATTTGATCTGGATGAAAATCTTTTCCCGGTAGGCAACGTTAACAAAATGGGAGACGGCATCCGAATGGCGTTTGAACTAGGGGCTGCTGAGGAAGGGATTAGTGTCGTCGAAATAAATAGAGTAGGACCAATCGGAGCGGATTTTCCTATGGCCAATCAAATCGAATTTGCAGCTGGACAGCCTGATCTCTGGGT
>CAZJQF010000107.1:0-5225 GCA_964547925.1 uncultured Dehalococcoidales bacterium | reverse complement strand
AGGTATTTCGCCCCGCGGATTTCTACTTTTCCGTCGTTAATCCAAAGGTATACCGGCTCGGCAGCTTTCCCTTTTATCACAATGCCGTCATATCCGGCGAATTTTAGTTCCGGACCCCAATGACCGCCCGGTATGCTGGGGCAGTAGGTCTCTCTAACATTTACCGGTGATTTGGTGGTAATCGAGAACTTACCGGCTGACGGTGCCAGGGTTCCCGAAACCGGACCGGTCATCATAATCAGGGCATTCTCGGGGTCGAAGGCTTTACATTCCGGGGAGACTTCTTCCCAATAAAGCATTGCTCCAACACCCCGGCCGCCGATGAATTTAGGAACGTAGTTAGACGTGGGTATCGTACTGACCTTCATTTCGGTCAGGTCAACCTTTAAAATCTTTCCCACCCATCCGTATTTTAAGTCAGACATATCTTATATTTCCCATCCGGAATTTTCGCCAGTGTCAGGGACGCCTCAGGGCAAAACTTGACACAAAGCGGGTCACCGCCGCACAGGTCGCACTTCACGCAGATATTTCTCTCGGAGTCGAACATTATGGGTGTATTGGGAGCTAGCGGGCAGGCTTCCATACAGAGCTTGCAGCCGACACATTTATCGGGGTTAATAACTCTGGCTCCGGTCTTTTCGTCAACGTATATTGCTTCGGCGGGGCAAGCATACAGGCATTCCGGGCTGCTGCATTGTCTACAGGCATAGCCTTCGATGCGGTGACCTTCTTTGATATAATCCGTTATTCCCGTACGGGCCAAGCCGGGGCTGACTACGCCCTCGTGGCTTAACGAGCACACTGCCTCGCAAGTGCGGCAGCCGGTACAGGTTTCCAGATTACGCTGAATATATCCGATAGCTTTTCGCAGTTCTGCAGCCATTTCCCTTCCCAACTCCCAGAAGTAATTATGTTAATTTCGTTTAGTGTTGAAGGCGGACGAAATTCTTTTAGAAAGATTAGCGGTATTTCGCGGCAGGTTTTTGAAGGTATTTTTATACTTTAGTAACCCTAACAGTCCATCGGGCAGGAATGCAATCAATAACATCAAAAGAGCGCCGACAATCAGGGGCGAATATAGATCCCACGGGCGTAGTGTTTCAGTAAGTACGGTCATCACGCCTGAGCCGAGAATGGGACCGAGTACGGCGTAACCCACGCCGCCCAGGATGGCATAGATTTGTACGTATATAGTTTTCCACATCCCGAAACCGGAAGCGATAATAAACCCGTGATAAGTAGCGTAGAAGCTGCCGATAAGTCCGGCAATAGCAGAAGATAAGATAAAGGCGAACATCCTGAAACGGAAGGCGCTGATACCTATCGATTCTGCCAGTTTGGCGTCCAAGCCGACTGATGTGAAGGCTCTCCCGGCCCAGCTGGAATAGCAGGATTTTAACACCAGAATAACCACTACCGCTATGATAAGTATAAGGTAAAAATAGGGTACTTTTGAAGTGAATTCTATAGTTGCCAGGGAAAATAAATTAATTGGATTCGGGTCGGGGATATCAGGAAACCCGTTGTATCCGCCCAGGAAGGGAATATTACCCACAGCCAGTGCAAATAGCGAGCCTAATATGGCGGTAAACATAACAAAGGAAAAGGCAGAAGTCTTTTGTCCGATTAAGATATAACTCAGTGCCCAGGCAATAATGCCTGTTATCAGAGCAGATAAGGGCAGACTCGCCCAGAAGGAAAAATCATATTTAACCATCAAAACAGCGGTAGTATAAGCTCCCATACCCCAAAATACAGCCGTGCTTAAATTAATCAAACCTACTTTGAGGCAGATTATAAAAGTCATTGCCAGTAGAGCATTTGAGATACCGGTAATAATCAGGTCAAGATGGTATGGTGAATGTACAAATGAGGGTAAACAGAAAATAAATATTACCGCTACGATAATTAAAAGTAATTGCCAATGTTGTTTAAGTTTAGACACTTTCAAATCTCTATACTTCGATATTTACGCCGCGTCCTAATAAGCCTTGAGGCCTGAAATACAGGACGATACCTATAATAATGAAAACCAGTATCTCGACTGTAGCGCCCATAAAATACTGGCCGAAACTCAGTATTTGACCGATTACTAAACCGCCGACTACAGCCCCGAGGAGACTATCCATCCCCCCCAGCATAACCATCAATATGATTGTCCATACGACATTATTACCCATCGTAACATTTATGCCGTAAACCGGTGCCAGCAGGCCGCCGCTCAAGCCGGCGAGGCCGGTGGCCAGCATGAGAGTCATGAAAAATACGGCACTCGTATTGATACCGAACAAATGAGAGGCTTCCGGCAGGAAGGAAACGGCACGCATCGACCGTCCCAGAGAAGTCTTTTCATAAATCAAGAATAAAGCTACCGTGATGGTAATACTTATGACGATTAGTGCTACTTTGTCAAAAGATATGTGAATGCCACCTAAATTTAAAACCCCGTGGAAAACGGTCGGGATGCCCTGATTTTGTGTCCCATATACTAATATACCGGCTTGTTGGAGGAACATCATCAGGCCCATTGAAGCGATTAAGGTGGCCAAAAACGCCCCTTTTCTTCTCTGGAGATACTGGAAGAGAATAATGTAGAACAGTCCTCCCAGAAGTCCTGAAAATAACATTCCGCCGACAAGCGCAGGAAAAAAGCTAATGTTCATTTTAACTGCGAGAAACCAGGTTGTGTAGGCACCGATGGTGTAGAAGATGCCGTATGCCATAAATAATATCCGGCAAACGCTGGTGATTAAAACCATCCCAGCACAGAGGAGTACGAAGACTACTCCCATCGCCAGTCCATCGAGGAAAAGTTGGCCGTATAACACGATAATTAATCCTTTAACTAAAGGTTTATTTAAAAGGTTAGTATACTAAATTATTAGGTAACCAGCTATGACAGGTATAACGCATCCCCGGGTATGTACCCGGGGATGCGTTGGTGTTGTTATCTACTATTTTGCTTTAAAGAGGGTCGCGCAATAATCCATGCCCTCTTCCGGTTCGATAGTAGCCAATACTGTAGGTACGCCGTTCTTTATTTGTTTGATGAAGGTAGTAACGATAATGTCAACGGTCCGGTTGCCGCTTCCCATATCCGCCCGCGGAATCATCTTAGCTATACCGAGAGGAGTATCGAATTCCAATCCGGAGCTTATAACGGCAGCTACCGCATCTGTATCGGTATTTCCGGCCTTTTGTAAGGCAGCGATTAAGCAGTTGAACATTACAGTGGCGTCAAGCTGCGGGTCATCCCATTTTCCTGTTGCCGCCGTATACACAGCTTTGAAATCAATAGCTCCCTGTGTCAGGGGCGGGTCGAATTCGGTGGGTAAAGCACCATCAATCAAACCTTCCAATTCCTGAGGGGTAGTCGTCCGGGTTAAATCGGAGAAGGGTTTGGCATCTACGGCAAATAACTGCCCGTTATAACCGGCCTGCCTCATAGATTTGACGATAGTTGTTTCCGCACCTTGCCAGATGAAGACGTCAGGATTCAATTGCATTGCCTGTGTTGCCACGGCACTCAAATCAGTTTGCTGAGCGGGATACCAGATATCGGTTCTCTGCATATTGAAGGCGGCAAACATTCCATCGAAAATGCCGTTGATCATGTGACCTTCCCTGTCATCCGTGAAAGCAACAACGTAATTTTGAACATCAGGGTGGTTTTTAGCAAACCATCCCAGAGTCACGGCCGGGGAGGTGTTAATAGAGGTGGCATTAAAAACGTATTTATATTTAGGATTAAGAATGCTGGGATCCGGCGTGCCGCAGATTACGACTACCTTCTCGGCATCCGTAATATCAGTAAAGCCGCTGGTTTGCCGTCCATCGGATAAGATGAATTTAACGCCATCCTGATAGACCATTCTGTTAGCCGCAGCTACGGCTGTTTCCTGGCTATTCTGGGTATCGTAGGAAATCACTTGAATGGTATATTTTTCATTCCCGATAGTTACGCCGCCCTTACTGTTTACATCATCGGCGAGTATTTTAATTACTTTGTCTTCGGCAATTCCCGGCGGCCATCCAAGGTAATTAATTATACCGACTTTGAGGACTTTGGGAGTGGTAGTGGTGGTAGTGGTGGTGGTTTGGGTGGTCGTTTGCGTGGTGGTTGTAGTTGTCGCCTTACAAGCGAAAAGGAGTACCACAAGGACTGTGATTAATCCTATCGTTGCGAGCACTGTGAGTAGTCTTCTCAGATTCATGTATCCCTCCTTTAATATTTTTTAATTATGGTCTCAAGGTGAGGTTTCTACGGACATGTATTTAGCCTTAATGATAAGCTACGCATACTTTTTATGCCCCGATATTTTCCGTACCTCCTTTGATTGCCGTTAAATACCGCCTAAATAACACAATTTTACGCGTTCATCATTGATTAAATCTTTAGATTCACCCTGCATCGCGATTTTGCCGATTTCCATAATATAAGCTCTTTTCGAAAGTTTCAAGGCGATGCGGCAGTTTTGTTCTACCAAAAGGATGCTGAGGCCCGTTTTGTTTATTTCCTTTATTATACTACCGATTTCCGCAACCAATATCGGAGATAACCCGATAGTGGGTTCGTCCATCAGCAAAAGTTTCGGGTCGCTCATTAGTGCCCGGGCTACCGCCAGCATTTGCTGCTGTCCGCCGCTGAGCTCACCCGCTAACTGAGTACGTTTTTGCTTTAGCATCGGGAAATATTCATAGATTTTTTCCAGATTGGTTTTCAATTTACTTTTATCTTTATTTAACCCAGCTCCGAGCCTGAGATTATCGAGAACTGTCATCGGGGCGACAATCTGTCTCCCCGCCGGTACCTGCACGATGCCCATTTTGGCTACTTTATGGGATGCCGTCCGGTCGATACGCTTACCCTGAAACCAGATTTCGCCGCTATCGGGTTTCTTCCCGGAAATGGTATTTAAAATCGTGGTTTTACCGGCTCCGTTAGCCCCTATAATCGAGACCACTTCTCCTTCTAAAACAAAGAAGGAAACATCCTCACAGGCTTTAGCTTTCCCGTAAGATATGTTCAGTCCTTTAACATCCAGTATTTTATTGGTCGTATTCTCTACCAAGGTAAGCCTCTATAACTACTTCATTATTCTGTATGTCTTTGGGAAGCCCTTCCGCTATCTTTTTCCCGCCGTCCAGCACGACTATCCGGTCGCACAATTTGAGTACGGCGTTTACATTGTGTTCGATTAAAATAATCGTAACGCCGTTTT
>CAZJQF010000106.1:0-5450 GCA_964547925.1 uncultured Dehalococcoidales bacterium | reverse complement strand
ACCCTTTCGGTTTTACCGCCTGCTATTATTCCACCTGCCTGCGACCGCACCTGCACGACGATATTTGTCAGGGATAGAGGGGGAAGCCGAAGGGGGAGAAAGGGACGGACCTTAATTCCTTTCTCCCAGCTTCGGAAGATGTTGAAGTTATAAAGGGCAGACGGTGCGATTTAGCCGTAAACAAGAGATTCTTTCCATTCGCTTCGCTCAGGATAAACTCCATCACCTTCAGTGAAGAATCAGAATGACAGATTGCTGACCGCTAAAAGCTGAACGCCTGGCGTTTCCTTGACAACTTCTCTCTCACACGATTAAATTGATTTAAGCTAATAATTCCGGGAGACAGAGATGAAAGCGACCGAGGGGAAACTGGGGCGGACCTTTATTATCCGGCTGGAAGATGAAGATATCGTGCCGGAATGTATCGAGAAGTTTGCCGCACAAAAGAAGATAAACACGGCCTATGCCATAATGGTCGGCGGTATCGGCAGCGGGCAGGTGGTTTCCGGTCCGCGGACCACTGAAGGCAGACCGCCCGACCCGATGTTTTTGCCCGTCGATGGCGTTCATGAAGTAGCCGGAGTAGGAATTCTGGCTCCCGATGGTAAGGGAAGACCGGTACTGCACATTCACGCGGCGCTCGGGCGTGCCGGACAAACATTAACCGGTTGTCTGCGTCCCGGTGTTAAGACATGGGTAATCGGAGAGGTAATACTCATCGAAATTATAGGAGTCGATATCGCCCGGCTGGTGGATAAAGCGACCGGCTTCGAGTTATTAGAAATCAGAACTCAGAAGACAGAACACAGAAATAAAAATAAAGATTAAAACATATTTCCCTCGCCCCTTGCGGGAGAGAGCCTGTCCTGAACTTGATTCAGGAATTAAGGTGAGGGGAGAAATATTGAGGTAAAAATGAAAAGAAAATTAAATGAAATATTGGCCTGCCCGGTCTGTAAAGGTAAACTCGAACTTAAAATTGATGAAGAAAAGAACGAGGAAATAATCACCGGCTCGCTGACCTGTGCCAAATGCAGCGTTACTTATCCAATCAAAGAAGGCATCCCTCATCTATTGCCGCCGGCGAAGAAATAGAATTTCATTAATTCCCCAAATTATTCTTTTTATTATTTTACAATTTGCCAATTATTATCTTACCCTCATGGTATAATTTGTATTGAGGGGAATAATGGCTTTAAAAATTGTAACTGACAGTACCGCCGACCTGCCGGCGAATATAGTGAAAGAACTGGACATCACGGTCGTTCCGGAATATCTGCGCTTCGGAGAACAGGTATATCGTGACGGGGTCGATATTACGGAAGACGAATTTTACAAAAGGTTATTGACCGAACCTGTTTTACCTAAAACGGCCCAACCGACACCGCGGGATTTTGCTGCTTTCTATAATAAATTATCACAGGAGACGGACAGTATCCTTTCCATTCATCTTTCCGGTAAACTGAGCGGTACCTACGAATCGGCGGTTCAGGCCAAGAAACTACTGGACAAGCCCTGTAATATCGAGGTTGTGGATTCGCAGATGGTATCGGTAGCCCTGGGGCTCGTGGTTATGCAAGCCGCTAAAATGGCCCGGTCCGGGTTGGGTTTGAAACAAATAGTCGGTGAGTTGGGGCAGATTATTGCTAACGTACATATGCTTATACTGTTCGATACGCTGAAGTATCTGTCGAAAGGCGGGCGAATCGGTAAGGGCAAGGCACTATTAGGCTCATTGTTGAATGTAAAGCCTCTGTTAATGTTAAAAGATGGAGAACTGGTGCCTTCCGGCCAGGTTCGGGCACGTTCCAAAGGTATGACATTATTAACGAGTTACGTCGCGAACGCGAAAGAAATCCAGGATATGGCAGTTTTATACAGCACGACGCCTGATGATGCACAGGCTCTTATTGATAGCACGAGCTCTATATTTCCCAAAGAACGTACTATATTAGCCAGACTGGGACCGGCACTGGGTGTTCACGGCGGACCGGGCGTTTTAGCCGTGGCAATCAGGGAGAAGGGAACTGCTTCTTAGACAACATTACGGCCGGTACATCACCCGGCTGGTCGGGGATTCATAGACCTCGATATTATCGATAACCACCGGTTCACCTTTTAATTTCGGCTTGAGTTTCTTATAGATAGTAGTAGCGATATTTTCAGCAGACGGATTTATCTTATCGAAGGGCGGGCTGTCGTTCAGGCAGGTATGGTCGAACCTCGCTAGTATTTCACCGAGCTCTTTTTTCAAAACAGTAAAGTCATAGGCCAGTCCGGTATCATCCAGTTTGTCCGATTTTACCGTAACTTTAACGACATAACGGTGGCCGTGCATATTTTCACACTTGCCGCGGTATTCGCGTAAAAAATGGGCGGCGTCAAAGTCTTTTTCGATCGTGATGTAGTACATCATTCCCTCCGGGAAAACTTAAAAGTTAAAGTTCAAAAATAAAAACCACAGGTTAAAATTAAAAATTAATTTCGGGCAACCACAGGGGGTTGCCCCTACGATTAAAATGTTAATTTCAGGACGCCCTGGGTATTATTCTGGATTAAGACGAGCAGGTCTTTAATGCTCTGTTTCAAGACCGGGTGGACTAAATCGGGGGCGATTTCCGCCAGCGGGACTAAAACAAAAGCTCTTTCCGCCAGGCGCGGGTGGGGTATTTTTAAATCGGGAGCATCGACGACCTCATCGCCGTACAGCAGGATATCGATATCGATAATACGCGGTGAATTTGCCGGGTGTTTCGGCAAACGCCCCATCTTGCTCTCGATGCCTTTAAGCGTAGCCAGCAGCATCGCGGGTGGTAGCGTGGTGGCTACTTTACAGACCATATTCAAAAAATGCGGCTGGTTTATTTCCCCGACCGGCTCGGTATCGTACATCGAGGACTTTTTTTCGATGCGGAGACGCTGGGAGATATAATCCATCGCCTGCAGCAGGTTTTGCTGCTTTTCACCCATATTAGTGCCGAGGCCGAGATAAACGGCGGCTGTTTTTAATTCCATGTAATTTCCCTCGTTTCGTGACGGATTTGTTTGGTTAATCTTATAACGGCGGGCGGATTTTATCAAGTAGCAGTTCGATGATTTATGGATCAGAAGACAAAACAGGAGACAGTAGACAGAATTAGTTCACAGTTTTCAGTTTATAAGGAAGTTTTATTGTAGGGGCAGCCCCCTGTGGCTGCCCTGAGGTAAGCGATTCCGGCAGCCCAGCCCTGATACCTGGATACTAGCTCCCGTATCAGGTACGGGACAGGCTTTCGCTGGGATGACAACGTCCTTTGTTTTTTTAAAGGAATGTAACAATATTAAAGTTAAAAATTAGAAACAAAGTAAATATAATTTGATAAATATCGTCCGTTTTTACATAACGATGTTGTAATTGAGCCTGTGCTTGACTTTTCCACGAGGAAAATTCTTTGACCTGTCGATTTCGAGTGTAGTATAATGCCTGCAAGTCCGTTTTGAGGAGGTTTGGGGGTGCTCACCAATTACGGCTATGTTGCTCTATTCCTTATAATCGCCATTGCTTTCACTTTTATGATGATACTCATCCCGGTGGTACTCCGCGACCTGAAGATTATTCCCCGCCGGCCCAATAAAGTTAAAGAAGAACCCTTCGAATGCGGTATGCCGACCATCGGCAAGACCTGGGTCCAGTTTAATTTCCGTTACTATTATTACGCTCTGGTATTTTTGGCCTTAGACGTAATGGTCGTTTTCATTTACCCCTGGGTGGTTGAACTCCGGAGGCTCGGCAGTCCGGCTTTCTACGCGATGATTATATTTATCGTTTTGATAATGTTCGGTTATTTTTACGCCTGGAAGAAGAAGGCTCTGGAATGGAAGTAAAACCCGAAATAAACGGAGAAAGCTGCTTTATACCGGCCGATGAGGCGGAAAAGTGGGAAGGGCAGGCTATCGAAGCCCTCAAGGCAAGCAGTTTACAGGTGATTCCTGACCCCCTGGAATGGCAGGAAGAGAAGGGGAAAGCGGGCATCATGCTGACGACCGTCGATGCCGTGCTTAACTGGGCCCGTAAGCAATCGCTGTGGCCGGTGGTCTGTTTTCCGGCGTGCTGTGCCTTTGAGTTCATTACCGCCGAAGCCTCCCGGTGGGACATGTCCCGTTTCGGTATGGAAATCGTGAGGGCATCGCCCCGACAGGCGGATTTGATGATTACCGCGGGCACACTGACCTGGAAAATGGCCCCGCAGGTAAAACGGATTTACGACCAGATGGCCGAACCGAAGTGGGTTATCGCGATGGGTTCCTGTGCGATTACCGGCGGCACGTTCAAGTCGTCTTATAACGTGGTGCCCGGATACAACCGGATTATACCGGTCGATGTTTACGTACCGGGCTGTCCGCCCCGTCCCGAAGCCCTGATTCACGGCGTCCAGATGCTTTACAAGAAGATTCAAAAGGGCAGTATTGCCCATGAATACTATCAGGAATAAACGGAGATAATCATTAATGACGACAGCACTGGCGGGTGCGGATATCGCCGCTAAACTCGCTCCGAATTTAACGGAAAACGTAGTCGAGACGCAGGAAAATGCCCTGCTGGTAAAAAGCGCGGCTATTAAAGATATACTGGCGTTTTTGAAGGATGCTCCCGGATTGGAATTCAATTATCTCAATGATATGACGGCGACCGATTATTGGGACTACTTCGAGATTGTCTATCAGATTACGTCGCTGACGCATAATCAAAAAATGTGCGTGAAGACCAGGCTGGCGGGCAGGGAAAATTTAAGTTTGCCGTCGGTTGTGAGTGTATTTAAGGGTGCCGATTATCAGGAAAGAGAGATTTTCGATTTGCTGGGCATTAAATTCGAGGGGCATCCGAATTTGAAACATATAGTTCTGTGGGAAGGCTTTAAAGGCTATCCGTTGCGGAAGGACTATCTCTAAATGACATTATACACCGAACCGTTTGTCCTGAACATCGGGCCGGCCCATCCGAGTACGCATGGCGTGTTCCGGATGAAGGCAACGATGGACGGCGAGGTTATTATCGACCTCGAACCGGTTTTCGGTTATTTGCACCGGGGCGTGGAAAAACTTTGCGAAGAACGGACGTTTCCCGGCATTATTCCGCTGACCGACCGTCTGGACTACCTCGGCTCGATGACCAACAATATAGCCTATGTTATGGCGGTGGAAAAGCTGGCCGGTCTGAAGGTAGCCGAGCGTGCCGAATATATCCGCGTCATTATGGCGGAACTGCAGCGGATTGCCAGCCATCTGGTGGCTGTCGGTTCGTTATTAAACGACAGCGGCGCGTTTATGACACCGATTCTCTATATGGTCAGGGAGAGAGAGAAAGTCCTCGACCTGTTCGATATGGTTTGCGGCCAGCGTCTGACCTATAACTATATGCGCATCGGCGGCGTCAGCCAGGATTTGCCGGAAGAGTTTTTACCGGCACTGAG
>CAZJQF010000105.1:0-5517 GCA_964547925.1 uncultured Dehalococcoidales bacterium | reverse complement strand
AAGCGCAAATATGGCGCTCTATAATTGTTCCGTTTTGGCAAGGTAGTAGCCGATTCCCGGTTTGGTCAGGATGAACCGGGGGGTACCGGGGTCTTCCTCAAGCTTTTCCCGCACGCGGCGGATATATACTTTAAGGCTCTGGGCGGAGTCCGGATAATCCGTTCCCCAGATAGCTTCGGCCAGGCTGGCGTGGGTTACCACCTGACCGTAGTTTTTCATCAAATGCTTGATGATAATACCTTCCGTCCGTGTTAAGTTTATCTCACTTTTACCGTTGAAAAACTGGAATGTTTCCGGCTTATATCGCAGCATACCGCAAGTGATTTGGCCTTCGTTCAAAGGAGCCTGGCGCCGGAGCAAAGCCCTGACTCTGGCCAGTAATTCGAGTTGTTTAAAAGGCTTGGTAACGTAATCGTCCGCGCCCCATTCCAGCCCTCTGACCTTGTCCGTTTCTTCCGCCATAACGGTCAGTATCAGAATGGGTACATTAGAAAACTGTCTGATTCTTTTCAATACCTCGAAGCCGCTGATATCCGGCAGGCCGAGGTCCAGTATGATGACATCGGGCTTCTCGGATTTGGTTGTTTTGATGCCGTTTTCACCGTGCGTTTCCGAGATAACGTCAGCATCCGCCCAGCGGATTTTAAACGCCAGTCTAATTGCTTCAATTATCTGAAAATCGTCCTCGATGATTAATAATTTCATATTACGTGTAACGAAGTAATCCTTAACCGAAAATTAACTCGGAATTATTTTCATATACTATAAACTTGTTTGGCATTGCTGTCAAACCGTTTCCTAGGGCCTGCCGGTTTAGAGCGTAATAGAAGATTGCTTCAAATACTCCGGATTTCCCAATATCGAGCTTTAAGGTAAACCGCCGGCGTTCAGTCCCGGGCGGCGTTTTTCAGTCCTTTATGTTTTTCCGCAATAGATACCGCCATTTTTTCCAGAGCCTGGAAATCTTCCTGCCGCGGCATTCCTTTGATAATCACCGGCTCGATTAATTCGACCTTCAGGTTGGGCACCATTTGCAGCAATTCTTCTTTGGCTTTAGTCCCCCAGCCGTAAGAACCGATAATCGAAGCATATTTAGCCTTGGGGCGTAAAGCGTTGGCCAGGAAAGCCGCGTAAGCCACCTTGGGGTGGGGCCCGATATGGACCGTGGGCACACCCAGCACGATAGTCGCCGCATCGACCAGCGCTATCGCCAGCTTCCCGATGTCCGCATCGCTGAGGTCGAACTGCTTAACGGAAACTCCCTTTTCCGCAAGGGATTCCACCAGGTATTTCACCATCAGGCGGGTACTACCGTGCATCGAAATATAGGGTAATACCACGCTGTTCAGCGGTTCGTCGGTAATCCATTCCCGGTAGGCATTCATAATGAAAGCCGGATTCTCGTGCATCGGCCCGTGGCTCGGATAAATGGCTTTAATCTCGTATTCCTTCAGTCTTTCCATATGGCGCTGGATGTTCGACCGGAACGGCATCATAATTTCCGCGTAATAGCGTTTAGCCGCTTCGTATACCGTACATTCATCGGTTACGGCAAGTTCGGAGGCAGCCAGATGCGACCCGAAAAGATCGCAGGGGAACAATATTTTATCTTCCCGCAGGTAGGTCAGCATCGTTTCCGGCCAGTGCACCCAGGGAGCGTAAATAAATTCCAGGTTTTTATCCCCGAGTGAGATTACCTGGCGGTCTTCTACCGTCATTATCCCGTCCGCTGGAATATGTAAATGGTCGATTATCATTGTCTTGCATTTCGGGGTGCAGACAACCTTAGAACGGCTATATTTAGCTAATACCTGCGGTATCGCTCCGGCGTGGTCCTGTTCCGCGTGGTTGCAGATAATGTAATCTATGTTATCTACCCCAATATTATCCAGATGTTCCAGTAAGATATCTGCTTTGGTCGGGTCTACGGTATCGATAAGGGCGGTCTTTTCGCTGCCCTTGATAAGGTAGGCATTATAACTGGTGCCGTCGGGGAGGGGAATTAATTCGTCGAAAAGCCTCCGGTCCCAATCGACTGCTCCCACGGAATAAATTGCCGGTTTGATTTCTCTTGCTTTCATTTTCCCCTCCAGTTTTTACCTCTTAATATTATGGTTATTGTATCGAACTTGCTTCTATTTTAGAATTAGCGTTTTGCTTAATTCTATACGTAATCCTACCTATTTTTAAGATACGGTTCCCCTGTAATATCCGGTTTTTGAATACTTGCAAGCTGTTTATACCCGGCTCAGACCCGATAATGTATGTGCCGGGATTACAGTGTATTATCGGCCTGCAGTTAACTAAAATTCGATAAAAGGGTATAATAAAGGCATTCCGGCCCGGTCAGGTAAAAATGGAAAAAGAAATAAAACCAGTCGCCTTACTTAAAGACACAATATTAGTTGTCGATGATGATGTCGACCTCGCCTCGAATATGAAGGATATTCTTGAAGTCGAAGGCTATAACGTTACCGTGGCTAATAACGGGGAACAGGCCCGGAAAATGTGTCTGAACGGCTCGGTAAGCCTGGTCATCGCCGATATCAAGCTTCCTGACTTATCCGGTGTCGAGTTTACCGGACAAATCGAGTCGATTTGTCCGGATACCGAAGTCATCATCGTTACCGGATATGCTTCTATCGATTCTGCCATTGCAGCCGTCAAATTAAGGAACGTGATCGCTTATCTGACGAAACCGCTCGATATGAGAAACCTGCTAGTTCTGGTCAAGCAGGTAAAGGACAGACAGCGTGCCGAACGGGCCGCACGGGAAAGCGAACTGCTATTCCAATTACTGGCGGAGAACGTCCTGGATGTTATCTGGACGGCTGACCTGAATCTAAAAATGACCTATGTCAGTCCGTCGGTCGAACAGCAGCTGGGATATACTCAAAGCGAAGCAATGGCACTTTCTTTACACGATATTGTTCCGAAAGATTCATTGGGAGTGTTCGCAAAAACCATTAAGAACTGGCAATCCGGGAAACCGGAAACCGAAAACGGGAACTATTATTTCGCCGAATCGGAAAATTTTAAAAAAGACGGGACTAAAATCTGGACGGAAAGCCGTATTCGCTTTATGCCGGCGGCGGCAGACCGGGCTGCGTATTTACTGGGTGTGACCCGTGATGTAACCCAGCGGAAAAAGAGTATCGAAGATTTGAAGCATAGCCAATCGAGACTGGCTGAAGCGGAAAAAATCGGCCGTCTAGGACACTGGGACCTCGATGTCCGGACTAATGAACTAATCTGGTCTGATGAAGTGTACCGGATTTTCGGACTGATTTCTTCTCAGGTGAATACCACGTATGACGAATTTTTGAAGCATGTCCATCCGGAGGACCGTAATCATGTTGCAAAAGCAGTTAAAGATTCCCTTTACAAGCGGAAGCCTTATAGTATCGACCACAGAGTTACTCTTCCTGACGGTACCGTCCGGTACGTTCACGAGCAGGGTGAAGTAACTTATGATGCGAAAAATAAGCCTATCCGGATGTTCGGCACGGTTAATGATGTCACGGAGCGGATACAGATTGAAGAGGAACTGCGTTTTCTATCCTCCCGGTTGGTGCAGATTCAGGAAGAGGAACGGCAGAACATTGCCCGCGAACTACACGACCAGGTAGGCCAGGTATTAACCGTGCTGAAACTTACCCTTGACAGAGCCGTTCCGTTGTGTTCTCCGGAAGTAAAAAAACAACTGAAAGCCGGTGCGGGTAATATCTCCGAACTTATTTCCATTGTGCGTAATATGTCGTTAAATTTACGGCCGGCGATGCTCGACGACCTGGGCTTACTGCCGACGTTGTTCTGGCACTTCGACCGTTTTACTTCTCAGACCGGTATTAAAGTTGATTTCAAACACGGTCAGTTGGAGCATCCTTTACCGCCCGAAATTAACATTACGGCTTACCGTATTGTTCAGGAAGCTTTGACCAATGCTGCCCGTTACGCCGGAGTCGACCGCGTCTCAGTCCGCATCTGGAGTAATAAGAAATCCCTTTCTATTCAGGTGGAGGATAACGGTAAGGGTTTTGACCCTGAGGCTATCGATCCCCGGGTCTCCAGCGGTTTGCACGGAATGCGGGAACGTGTCAGACTGTTAGGGGGCAGGGTATCAGTCGATTCTTCTCCCGGCGGCGGTACGGTATTGACCGCTGAATTACCGGTACCGGAAGAAAAGGATAAGGTAATTGACCTCGATCGTAATCGTAGACGACCACGCCGTAGTTAGACAGTCGCTTAAGAAACTGCTGGAACTTGAAAAAGAGTTTAAGGTCATCGGTGAAACCGGTGATGGGTTGGAAGCGATCCATCTCGTTGAACAGCTTCAACCGGATATTCTCGTCGCTGATTTGATGATGAAAGGGATGAACGGTATCGAAGTTACGCGGCAGGTAATGAAACGTACACCGAAGACCGCGGTGGTGATGTTATCAATGTACGGCAATGACGGATATGTGTACGAAGCCTTAAAAGCCGGCGCCAGGGCTTATGTTTTAAAAGAGTCCACTTCGGACCAGTTGGTTAAGGCTATCCGCGAAGCCTCTGTGGGGCACCGGTATCTCAGTCCACCGCTATCGGAAAGCTCCATTGAAAATTACGCTAAAAAGGCGGAAAGTACCGGGGCTACCCCGCACGATGCGTTAACTAACCGGGAACGGGAAGTCCTTTATATGGCAGCCCAGGGTTTGACGAATATCGATATTGCGAACCGGCTTTTCATCAGCCGGCGTACCGTGGAAGTGCACCGCTCCAGTATGATGCAGAAACTCGGCCTGAATACGCAAACCGACCTTATCCGATATGCGCTGCAAAACGGTATATTACCGGATGAACCGGATGATGCGGCGAAGCATTTAAAAAGATAAAATAAATTAACGGGCGGGTTAAAATGGCCGGAACTGAAATTACCCACATCGCCATCGGACCGGTGGATAACCTTGAAACGCCTTTAATAAGCAGAGTGGCGGTTATCCTCGGTAAAGACCTGTACGGCACGCGCCTTTTACTCGCCGGCAAGATACCCAAGGTTATCGCCCATTATGAATCAAAAGAAAAGGCTGATGCCATTGCGATTGGCCTGAAAGAGCTCGGTTTAAACATCAGGGTCTTTTCCGATTCCGAAATCCGCCGTCCCTCCGAAACATTTCGTTCTTATACCGCCCAATTCAACACTGATGAAATTACATTCGGCGACCGTAATAACAACCGGCTGGTATTAAAAGCCGAAGACGCGTATCTGATGCTGAAGGGAATTGTTCACACCTCCCGCGAGATGGAAACGGCGGCATCCAAATTGAAAATTAATATTCCTCTTACTGTAGCTACCGGCGGTATTCCGATTATGCGTCAGGTCAGAGAAAATAAAACCACGGTCGTGAACCGGGAAGAATATTTTATCCGTATCTACAAGCGGAATTCTGCCGATTGGCATATCGAAATCCTGCAAAACGATTTCGATTATTCCTGTCTGGATAACGCGATGAGTTTATCGTCCATCTCCAATTTCAA
>CAZJQF010000104.1:0-5523 GCA_964547925.1 uncultured Dehalococcoidales bacterium | reverse complement strand
ATGAAAAAACCCTGGAATTTAAGGGGAGTATGCCGGTTGCTCGTGCCTACCCCTTTCCGTATGGTTTTATTCTCGGCACCACCAATGAAGACGGCGATAATTTGGACTGCTTCGTGTTAACCAAACGCACCCTTAGCAGAGGTGACGTTATCGCTTGTTTTGTTGCAGGTTTAATGGAACAAATTGAAGACAATAAGCAGGATAATAAAATACTGGCAATACCGGTGGGCGAGTCCGCAGCGTTAACGGAATCCGTGAAATCAGAACTCACCGTGTTCGTGACTCATGTATTTGACAACCGGTCTGGTAAATCGATAAAAGTTGGGGAGTTTTTAGGCATTGCCCCGGCACTAAATCTAATCAAACAGTGCAGCGATAAAACTTAGCTTACTGTGATAAATAGTCTGCCCAGAATTTCACCGTTTCGATGTCGAAACGGAGGTCGCACTGCAAACACCGGCCGGCTTCGGCTTTCGCTTCCTCTTCCGTTAAAGGCGGTTCGGCGTCATCCAGTCCGGCAAACTGCGGCGAGGGGGCTTTATAAGAAGCGGTATTTCGCGGTAAATTAGCGAAATCATCTTTCCGCCCGATGCACGGATTCGCTTTGATGGGTTCAATCAAGACTTCATCGATATTGCCGTCGCCGCCGAGGTATTTATCCACTTCCTGCGCGGCTTTTCTACCGGAAGCGATGGCTCTCACGGCGGAGCGGGCTGAATCGCCGCGGAACTGGGCCATCTGGTCCACCATTTTATCGAAGAAGTTTTCGCCGTCTTTCTGCTGCCGGATAAAGTCTTCGGAAATACCGCCCAGCAAAGCATCGCCGCCTGTGAATATATTGCTCTGGGCCGGTACGGTAGCCGCGGCACTCACCTTGCTCATTTCCATCGGACAGGTGCCGACAAAGCTGCTGCCGCTGGTTACCAGTACGGTGTCGTAGCCCTGTCCGGTGAGTTTCGCCGGATCATCGACGGCAGTGTTATATTTAATAGTCACGCCCGCTTTAATGATTTCCTCGATATCGTCGTTCAGCGCTTTCAGCGGTAATCTCTTGCGGGAAATAGCCTGTCTTAAGATACCGCCGGCGAAAGACGACTGCTCAAAAATCGTAACTTCGTGGCCCTTGCGGGCGAGATAGTATCCGGCGGTCAGGCCGGCCGGTCCGGCACCGATAATCGCCACTTTCTTACCGGTCGAGGCGGCCGGTTTTACGTTCTTTTTCCATAAATCGGTATGGTGTTCGCTGACGAATTTCTTCAATGCTCTGATGCCGACCGCTTCGTTTACGTGGCTGCGGCGGCATTCCGCCTCGCAGAAGCTTAAACAGATATAGCTGCAGACCGAAGGCAGCGGCAGTTTCTCGCGCACGACGGCGTAAGATTCATCATATTTTCCTTCGCCGACTAATCTAACGTAACGCGGCACATCGACACCCGCCGGGCAGGCATGCTTGCACGGTATCAGCGAGCCTTTCTTGCCTTTCTTGGGGTCGATAATACCTTCTTTATCGCGGAGGGCACCGGTGGAACAGACTTCGATACAGGCGCCGCAGAAACGGCAGCCGGCTTCCGCCAGCGGGCGGTCGTAAGCTGTGCCGATTTTCGTATCGTTAGCCCGCCCGATAAAGGATAAGACGCCCACCCCGCGCATTTCGTGGCAGGCCCGGACGCAGCGGCCGCACAGGACGCACCGCTGGAAGTCGTGGACGAATAACGGATTGGTGGTAATCGTCGGGAAGGGATTCGACCATCTTTTAACCCGTAATTCTTCGGTAATGCCGATGTATTGTTTAAGTGACTGTAATTCACAGCTTAAATACTTGGGGCAGGTGGAACAGTCCATCGGGTGGTTGGACAGCATCAGTTCCATCGCCATAAAGCGGATTTTATTAATCAGCGGGGACTTGGTTTTAATAACCATGCCGTCTTCCGCCGGGGTGGTGCAGGAGGTTTTCACGCCGGGCACGCCTTCGATTTCCACCATGCACAGACGGCAGGCGGCCATCGGATGCAAATCCGGATGATGGCAAAGATGAGGGATATAAATACCGGCTTTCAAAGAGGCATCGAGAATCGAGCTGCCCTTATCGGCAACGACTTCTTTGTTATCAATTTTTAATTTGATTTTTTCCGTATTGTCTCCCATAAATCCCTCTAGAAACTGCCCACGGCGACCGGTTCCGTTGGTAACGGAGGCATTCTGCCGCCGGTAGCTTTGGTTATGGCGTTATAATCAGCCGGACAGGCCGGTAAGCACAGGCCGCACTTGGTACACTTCTCCTGGTTGATAATATGAATCAGCTTATCCCCGCCGGTAATCGCCTTTTCCGGACACGCGGTTAAACATTTCTGACAACCCTGGCAATTATTCGGGTTGATATAGAAAGTAATCAGGGCTTTACAGACTTTCGCCGGACAGCGGCGGCGGCCTACATGAGCGGTAACTTCGTCCGCGAAATTATTAATCGCCGATACCACCGGGTTGCAGGCGTTTTTGCCGAGACCGCATAGGGCGCCCAGCTTCATCACTTCCCCGAGGTCGCGTAAAAGTTCGATATTCTCAGGTTTAGCTTCACCTTTAGTGATGTCTTTCACGAATTCGTTCATCTGGGCCGTGCCGCCGCGGCCGATAGAGCACTGGCCGCAGGAATGCATCGCGGTGAAGGCAGTCGCTTTTCCGGTCAGCTCGACAATACATTCTTCATTATCGGCAACGTAGATACTACCGGTGCCCATTACGGCACCGTTTGAAATCAGGCTCTGGTAATCGAACGGGATATCGAGAGACATCTCGTTCAGGAAGCCGCCCACCGGACCGCCTACCAGCGCCGCTTTAAACTCTTTACCGTTAGCAATGCCGCCGCCAATATCGAAGATTATCTGGCGTAACGTCATGCCGAACGGAACTTCCGCCAGTCCGGGGTTATTTACTTTACCGGACAGGGTAATCAGTTTCGTGCCTTTGCTTTCCTTACCGTAACCCGCGTACCAGTCGGCCCTTTTTTGGAAGATGGCACTGACAGCGGCTAAAGTTTCTACATCGTTAACAACGGTCGGTTTGCCGTTAAAGCCGGCTGCCGTGGGGTAGGGTGGACGTATAAAAGGCATCCCGCGGTTGCCTTCCATCGACCGGATTAACGCGGTCTCTTCGCCGCAGATAAAAGCCCCGGCACCTTTTCTGATTTCGATATCGAAATTAAAACCGGTACCGGTGATATTTTCGCCGAGCAAACCGGCTTCCCGCATCTGCTGCAAAGCCGTTTCCAGACGGGAAATGGCTAAATCGTATTCATCATTGATATAGACGTATCCGTGCGTGGCGCCTATCGCATAAGCTGCAATGAGCATGCCTTCTAAAACCGAATGCGGGTCACTCTCCAGTAAAGTGCGGCCGTTATAGACCGAGGGGTCGGCTTCGTCGGCATTGCAAATCAAATATTTTTCAGTACCGGCGGCATCTCTTCCGGCAAGCCATTTATCTCCGGTGGGGAAGCCCGCGCCGCCGCGTCCCTTGAGACCGGACTTTTTAACCTCGTCGATAATCGCTTCCGGAGCCATTTTAAAAGCCTTATCCAGACCGCTGTAACCCCCAGCGGCAATGTAATGATTAATTTTATCGGGCGAAATAAATCCGCTGTTGCAGAGAACGATTCTTACCTGTGGTTTGAAAAAAGGTAGGTCTGCCAGTTTGGGAATTCCGGGAATCTCACCATCACCTGAAGTGGCGAAAGCCAGTTCGGGGTGGGGATTATCTCCCTGCACATAATCTTTAACTAACTGGACGGTTGTTTCAGGCGTAATCCGGCCGTAATATACCGAGGGCTGGCCGGGTTTAGCAATGGCAATGACCGGTTCGAGGTAGCTGATGCCAAGGCTGCCCGTTTCAATTACCTGAGCCTTAACGTTTTGTTCTTTTAGGATGGTTTTCAACTGTTCGAGAACCTTGAGTGACCCGGCTTCGATGCCAAGAGTCGAGGTATCCACATAAATGCGGGGAGAAGAACTCTTTATGAGGGCTTCCCATTCGGCGGCAGCATTTTTTTGTAACTCTTCGAAGGTCACGTTATCCCCCGGTTAACATAATTAAGGTTGTTTGGGTGCTTCAGCCAGGTGCAGGTGAGGATAAAAGGTAACGACGCTATAAGTATAATTTTCCGAGAGGTCCAGGAGGCGGCTAACTTCCCGGATAGCCTCCGGAGAAATGCCTTTTTCCTGCTCCTCAATTTTTTGCAGTATCGGTAAAAGATTACTTCTATCTTTCCCGAACTGCCCCAGAATTTCTTTAATCTTTTCGTTCATAAAAACCCAAATTATGAATAAAAAACGAACCGTTTTATTGTTCTGATGCTCATTTTTATTATATCAATCCGCCTCGCCGGATTCAAATATTTAGCTTCAAAATCCGTATCCAGCGGTCTGGTATTCCTCGAAATCAGCGGCAACTTAAAACGGGATAAATGCTAGACGAACCAGAAGCCTCCATCTACGATAATATTCTGTCCGCAGACCATATCGCTGTCATCGGAGGCAAGGAAAGCCAGTGTCCCGACCAAATCCTGCGGGACCATATCTTTATGGACGCAACGGCTTTTCACCATCTGGTTGATTCTATCCTGAGTCATCCCTTTTTTCTCAATGACTGCTTCGTGTGTCGTCATACCCGGAGACAGTGTATTCACGGTAATATTATCGTCGGCTAACTCGCGGGCGAGATTCCGGGTGAAAGACAGCACGGCTCCCTTGGAAGTACCGTAATGGAGGTGCCCCGGGCCGCCTTCGGAAGCAATTGTCGAGCCGATATTGATTACCTTGCCTTTGCCCTGAGCTTTCATCGCAGGATAGACCGCTCTAACGCATAGGAAAAGTCCTTTAACGTTTACCGCCATCGTCCGGTCCCATTCCGCTTCGCTGATTTCCATGAACGGTCGATGACCGCCGAGGGCGGTAAACAGACCGGCGTTGTTTACCAGCACATCGATGCGTCCGAAATGTCCGGCGGTCTTTTTAGCCATATCGAGAGTGCTGGTTTCATCTGAGACATCGAGCTGTACCGCCAAAGCTCTCCCCCCGGCTTTTTCGACTTCCAGGGCGACCTTTTTAGCCGCCTCGAAGTCGATATCGGCAGCCACTACCCTGGCCCCTTCTTTAGCCAGCCCGAGGCAGTATTCTCTTCCGATGCCCGTACCGCCGCCGGTTATGATGACTACTTTATCTTTTAAACGCATTACTTTCCTCCCGCACGGTATTTATTAGTAGTTAATATATTTATGTACTTTCAGAATCTGACGATTAATACGGAATTATACCTGATATTCAAAAGCAATATAACAACTTCAACGTCCGATGTCAAAATCAATTTGGCGGGATGTTGTTAAAATGAAGAGTCCCGTTTCAACATTGAAACGGGACTCTGAAAAGCGAGGATTTAAAACGTTTGTTTAGGCAATCGGTTCGAAGCCGAAGAAAACACGCTCGACGATTTTAGTTTCTCTCTTAACGTCCATCGGATGAGATGGCACCGGGA
>CAZJQF010000103.1:3370-5536 GCA_964547925.1 uncultured Dehalococcoidales bacterium | reverse complement strand
CCCATTCCACCGCCTGCGGGCATCGCCGGAGCATCTTTCTTTTCCGGGATATCAGCGACTAATGATTCGGTGATGAGGACCATCGCCGCGATGGAGGCCGCATTCTGTAAGGCAGAGCGGACGACCTTGGTCGGGTCGATGATACCCTTCTCTATCATATTGCCGAATTCATCTTTATCGGCATCGTAGCCGTAACCGGCTTTGCCTTTCTTGATGGTCTCGATAATGACCGAGCCGTCACGTCCGGCATTCTCGGCAATCCGGCGGATGGGAGCTTCGACCGCTTTCTTCACAATCCGGGAACCGGTGGCTTCATCGCCTTCCAGTTTGAGGCTGTCGACGACTTTAACCGCACTCAGGAGAGTTACGCCGCCGCCGGGCAAAATGCCCTCTTCGACAGCCGCACGGGTCGCGGATAAAGCATCTTCGACTCTGTGCTTCTTCTCTTTAAGTTCGGTCTCGGTAGCCGCACCGACTTTGATAACGGCCACGCCGCCGGCCAGTTTCGCTAACCGCTCCTGCAGCTTCTCTCTATCGAAGTCCGAGGTGGTCTCTTCAATCTGGGCTTTAATCTGCTTGATACGGGCCTTGATTTCATCCTCGTTGCCGCGGCCGTCGACAATAGTGGTGTTATCTTTATCGGAATTGACTCTGCGGGCTCTGCCGAGGTCTTCGACGGTTACGGAATCCAGCTTGCGGCCGACTTCCTCGGAAATAACCTTACCGCCGGTCAGAATGGCCATATCTTCGAGCATGGCTTTCCGTCTGTCGCCGAAGCCGGGGGCTTTTACGGCGAGGACGTTCAGCGTGCCGCGCAGTTTGTTAACGACTAATGTGGCCAGAGCTTCGCCGTCGATATCTTCCGCTACGATGAGCAGGTTCTTGGATACCTGGAGGATTTTCTCCAGAGCGGGAAGCATATCGGAAACGGCGGAAATTTTCTTATCGGTAATCAGGATGTACGGGTCGTCGATAGCGGCTTCCATCTTTTCCGCATTGGTGATGAAATAGGCGCTGATATAACCGCGGTCGAACTGCATACCTTCGACGAACTCGGTCTCGAATTTAACGCCCTTGGACTCTTCAACAGTAATAACGCCGTCTTTACCGACCTTTTCCATAACCTCGGCCAGTAAATCGCCGATTTCTTTGTCCTTCGCGGTAATGGTGGCAACCTGAGCGATTTGCTCTTTGCCTTTAACCTCGGTGGACATTTTCTTAAGCTCTTTAATAACCGCGTCGACAGCTTTCTCGATACCGTGCTTCAGCCCGATGGCTTCCGCACCGGCGGCCACGTTCTTGAAGCCTTCGGAAATCATCGCGTGGGCTAAAATCGTGGAAGTGGTAGTGCCGTCACCGCAGGCATCGTTGGTCTTGGTGGCAGCTTCTTTAACGAGCTGGACGCCCATATTCTCAAATGGATCGGGCAGTTCGATTTCTTTGGCGATGGTAACACCGTCATCGACGACGGACGGGGCGCCCCATTTCTTATCTAAGGCGACTGCATGGCCGCGGGGTCCCAGGGTATATTTAACTGCATCCGCGAGGACGTCGACACCCCTCTTCAGCTTGTGCCGTACGTCTTCACCGAAAATTATCTGTTTTGCCATATTTTCCTCCTAATATCTTAAATGATTATTTTGCTTTTTTAGCTTGTACGGCCAGAACGTCGCTCTCGCGGAGAATCATCAACTCTTCGCCTTCGACTTTAATTTCCGTGCCGCCGTATTTGGAGTAGAGAACGATATCGCCGACTTTTACATCCATCGGGATACGTTTGCCGTCCTCGGTCATTCTGCCGGGGCCGACTGCCAGGACTTCACCTTCCTGTGGTTTTTCCTTGGCAGTGTCCGGTAAAACGATACCACCCTTGGTGACCTCCTCACGGGCTATCGGTTTTACCACCAGCCTGTCAGCTAATGGTTGCATTTTAAATGCCATTTTTTCCTCCTTCTTTCGGTTTATGTTTTAGCACTCTAGTGTTTCGACTGCTAAATACTATACTAGCAGAGGCAGCTATTACGCCGCAACTTGATATATTACCATTTATTATTAAGTTCCGGCAACGGCAGCTTAAAAAGCCCATATTTTCAGGGGTTTGCTCTATGAAGACTCGTGTTTTTTCGATATTTCTTTCGTTTTTAAGTTGAATTATATCCTAATAAT
>CAZJQF010000103.1:0-3270 GCA_964547925.1 uncultured Dehalococcoidales bacterium | reverse complement strand
GGGGCGATGGGGGCAGGTATCGTTCAGGTATGTGCACAGGGCGGTTATCAGGTCGTCGCTTCGGAAATAAACGACGCTTTACTTAATAGAGGTATGGGTTTAATCGAAAATATTTTAAGTAAAGATGTAGCCAAAGGGAGAATTACCCAGGCTGACAAAGAGGCCATTCAATCCCGGATAACGGGCACCACCGATACGAAAAATTTTGCCGATTGCGATCTCGTCATCGAAGCCGTTATCGAAAATATGGACTTAAAACGCAAAGTTTTCGGAGAACTGGATAAAATCTGTCCCCCCCACGCGATTTTAGCCAGCAATTCTTCCAGTCTTTCGATTCTGGATATGGCGATTGCCACGAAGAGGCTGGATAAAGTGCTTGGTATTCATTTCTTTAATCCGGTACCGGTGATGAAGCTGGTAGAGTTAATCCGCACTATTGCGACCAGTGATGAGACCGCAAACGCCGGGCGGCAATTTGCCGAGAAGCTGGGTAAAACCGTTGTAGCAGCTAAAGATACCCCCGGATTTATCGTGAATTATTTAATGATTCCGCAATTATTAAACGCCGTACGTATTTATGAAAAGGGCGTCGCCGCCAAAGAAGATATCGATAATGCAATGAAGTTGGGTCTGAACCATCCCATCGGTCCGTTTGCTTTAATCGACCTCGTCGGTGTCGATGTCGTCTGCTTTATTGCTAAAGCGGTTTACGAAGAGACAAAAGACCCGCAGTTCGTTATTCCTAATTTATTGCAAAAAATGTTTACCGCCGGCTGGCTGGGACGAAAGTCCGGTAAAGGCTTTTACGATTATCAAAAAGCATAGCCGTGCCGTTAAAATTTACTAAAATAGAATATCAAGGCGAATCTAATTTTACGTAAAGTATGTTTTTGGGGTAGAATATAATCAGCACCGGAAAATCTGCAGGTGCTGTTGTTGCCGTGAGTACCTCAAAGCTGTACCGGAAATAAATTAAGGAGCTACGGGATGGTTGTAAACGGTAAACAGAAGATTCCTGTTCTGGCAGGGGCCTGGACCACTCCTTCATCGACGCGTGAAAAACCTCAGCTTATCGGCAGCAAGTGCCGTTCTTGCGGTGAAATCTATTTCCCGAAGCGACAAAAAGCATTATGTCCGCATTGTCAGAAAGAAGCCCTGGAAGACGTTAAATTAAGCCGCCGCGGCAAGCTGGATACCTTTACGGTAATCATGCAGCAGCCGGGTGGCGGGTATTACTACGGACCGGTACCTTACGCTCTGGGAATGATCGAGTTACCGGAAGGCGTTTATGTAGAAAGTCCGCTGAAAGTGGAGAAATTTAAAGACCTTGCCGTGGGTATTGAAATGGAACTGGTGATAGAAAAAGTCTGGGAAGACCCCAACGGAAACGAACTGATAGGTTTTAAATTCAAGCCGGTCCAGGCTTAAAGGGAGCGGATTAATGAAAACGGTCGAACAACTAAAAAAGATGAGAGAAGTCGTCATTGCCGGGGTAGGCATAACGAAGTGGAATATCTATCCCGACCAGGAATGGTATGATTTCGGCAGCGAGGCTGTGTTGTCGGCGTTGCAAGATGCCGGAATGGAGTATAAAGACATTCAGATAGCTTTTGCCGGAAGTTCGTACCAGGGTGTAGGGTCAGGCCACCAGACGCTCGCGGAAATCGGTAAAACCGCAATTCCGGTTATCAATGTGGAAAATGCCTGCTCCAGCTCTTCATCCGCCTTAAGACTGGCCTATCAAATGGTAGCGACCGAATTGTACGATGTCGCGCTGGCCATCGGTTTTGAGAAGCAGAGGCACAAGGGTTTTATCCCCAGCACCGCCTGGCGTCCGTGGGAACGCATGCTCGGCTATAATGTTATGCCGGCCAGTTATGCCAAAGAAACCGTCCGGTATATGGAAGAATACGGGGCGACTATTGAAGATATTTCGATGGTAACGGTAAAGAACCGGAAAAATGCGTTATTAAATCCCAACGCGCGTTTCCGGCAGCAGGTTACTCTCCAGGAGGTGATGACTTCCCGGCTGGTAGCATCTCCTTTACGTTTATTGCACTGCAGTCCTTTAGCGGACGGTGCGGTGGCGGCTATCGTCTGCAGTAAGGACAAAGTTAAATTTAAGAAGAAAGCCGTAACGATTGCGGCGGCTACCCTCACCTCGGGTATGTACGGCGAGGGTAATTGCGGACGTAACAGCGTGAAATATCCGCCCGAACCTAACTTTGTGGAAATTTCCGCCCGCCAGGCTTATGAAATCTCCGGTTACGGGCCGGAAGATATGGATGTAATTCAGGTCTACGATGCGATGTCCCCCGCCGAATTATGGGATATCGAGCAGTTGGGATTCTGCAAGCCGGGGGAAGCACATCATTTATTGCGTGACGGCTATTTTGACCTGGACGGTAAATTGCCTTCCAATACGGACGGCGGCCTGATGGGCCGCGGCCACCCGATGGGAGCTACGGCTTTAGGTCAGGTATATGAAATTGCGATTCAATTGCGTGGTGAAGCCGGTAAGCGGCAGGTTCCGAAAGCTAAAATCGGTCTGGCTCACAGCCTGGGGGCGGGACCGAACTCGTCCGTAACCATTCTGAAAAAATAACCGGGGCAATCCAGGAAAATAAAGAGGGGCGTTTGCCCCTCTTTTATTTATAAAAAGGTTTACCGGCCGGGCACGCCGATGCAGGATATAGTAGAATTTATTAAAAAGACACCGGGAGTTGAAGATGATTAAGAATATCGACCATATCGGCATTGCGGTTAGAGACCTCGATGAGGCCATAAAAATTTATTCAGGCAAATTGGGTTTGAAAACGGGTGAAATCGAGGTTATCGGAGAGCACGGCTCTATCCGGGCGGTCATGATAGAAGCCGGCGATAGCCGGATTGAACTCTTAGAGTCGAAAGACCCGGAAAATTCAATCGGGCAATTCCTGAATAAACAGGGTGACGGTATGCATCACCTCGCGCTGGGGGTATCGGATATTAAGAGTACGATGGCAGATTTGAAAGAAAAAGGCATGCCTTTTATAGATGAAAACCCGCGTCCCGGACCCAGCGGTATGGAAATTGCGTTTATGCATCCCGAAGGTGCCAAAATATTATTGGAACTGGTGGAACGCCATGAATGAAGACAAAGAAATAAAAGCAAAACAACTGGCGGAATTTAAAGAAAAACGGGCCAAAGTTATCGCGATGGGCGGTGCCGACCAGTTAGAGCGTCAGAAAAAGCGCGGTAAACTGAACGCCCGCGAGCGCATCGACGCC
>CAZJQF010000102.1:3535-5721 GCA_964547925.1 uncultured Dehalococcoidales bacterium | reverse complement strand
TTACGGTGCTGGTAATACTGGGTATCTGGGGAGTCCCGACCACCCCGTTTGTAATATTCATAGCAATAGTTGTGCTCGCAGCGGTATTAATTTTCCGGGACGCGGCACCGAATCTGTTCGCCGGATTCCAACTAAATACCTCCCGGGAATTCAACGAAGGTGATTATATCAGGCTGGAGACCGGAGAGGAAGGACAAATAACCCGGATTGGTTGGGATAATACCTATCTTAAATCTCCGGACAACAGTATCAGGATAATTCCTAACCGGAAATTGTTACAGACGAAGCTTATTAACTACGGTCATCAATATAAGACGGCAAAAGAACCGTTTCGGTTTAGCAGCCGCGTCCTGCTGACGGAATTAACCGGGCTCAGAGCGGGTAACGTTCAGGAACTCAGGGATATCTTACAAAATGCTCCCGATGCCGTAATTTATTATCATACTCACCATTTTCTGGAGCAGCATTTTTATCTGACTCCGGAGCCGGCTAATGATTTTGCTATCTGGGTTAACGACTCTCTGGGAGACGAAGCACTGGGTGAACGTCTGGCCAGTGTGGATGCCATGGCGTATTCAAGCCTGAGTGACATCAGGGACAGGATAGTAGGTGTTATCGATGAATGCCTCACCCAGAGACCTTTGAATCGCCAGGCGAGTGAAGGCGACGAGTTTTATTTCTTTAAGTCGGTGAGTGTCATCTTCCCGACACATTATGAAGCCAATAATCTCAGGGAATTCACGGAGGTATTGCGAAAATTGAGTTTGGGCTCGTTATATTTTCACATGTATGAATCGAGGCTGCGTTTAGGACACGGCCAGAATGATTTTTCCACCTGGTTATTAAAAAGTATGGATGAGCCCGCGCTGGCTGCGGAAGTGACACGGATCGACCCTTATACATATACATTGGAGGGACTCAGATTAACACTAATAAGGTTGATAGAAAAGCATCTCAAATAAATATCGATGATTATGAGTCGATCGTCGGAAAAAGCACCATCGAGGAAATAAAACAGGTCGCCAAGACTCTTGCCGGAAAGGTGGTGCAAAATATTAATTCGACTTTCGTCGGCGGGGGGGTTGCGGAAATCCTGAACCGGATGATACCTTTGCTGGAGCAGCTCGGTATCGATGCCCGATGGAATATCATCAAAGGTAATAATGAATTTTTCCAGGTGACCAAGAAATTTCATAATGCGCTGCACAACAGAAAGGAGATAATAACTCCGCAGGACTATGAGATTTATCGGGAAGTAACGCGCCAGAATCTCTCCGAGATGCAGTTGGACGGGGATATTATTTTCATCCATGACCCGCAGCCTGCCGGATTAATTGCCCGAAAAAAGGAAATCGGCAAGAAATGGATCTGGCGGTGCCATATAGATGTCTCTAATCCTAATCTGGATGTCTGGAATTTTTTGTATCCTTACATAATACAATATGACGCGGCGGTATTTTCCTCACCCCAATTTTCCCGCGAATTACCCTTACGCCAGTTCCTTATTTCGCCTTCCATAGACCCGTTGAGTGATAAGAATCGGGAACTGCCGCAAAAAACAATCGATTCGGTACTGGAGAAATACGGCATTCCAAAGGACAAGCCGATTTTGACGCAAGTATCACGTTTTGATTACCTGAAAGACCCCGTGGGGGTAATCCAGGCTTTCGAGCTGGTACGAAAAAGCATCGATTGCCGCCTGGTGTTTGCCGGAGGTACCGCCAGCGACGACCCGGAATCCGATAGAGTGCTCGCGGAAGTAAAAGAAAGAGCCGGTAACCATCCGGATATCCATATTTTGTTGGTCCCGCCGAACAGCGATATCGAAATAAATGCCTTACAAAGGGCCTCGACGGTAATCATTCAGAAATCGGTTCGGGAAGGTTTCGGGCTGACGGTAAGCGAAGCCCTGTGGAAAGCGAAACCAATTGTAGCAACGGCAGTCGGGGGCATTCCCTTGCAGGTAATAAATAAGTTTACCGGATTATTGTCTTACACTACGGAAGGAACGGCTTATGATATCAGGCAATTACTGACTAATCCTGATTACGCCCGCTGGCTGGGGCAAAACGGCCGTGAGCACGTCAGACAGAACTTTCTTATCACCCGTCATTTGAAGGACTATATTTTGCTGTTTCTATCCCTGGGACATCCGGGGGACATAATCCAGCTTTAGACTATAGAAC
>CAZJQF010000102.1:0-3435 GCA_964547925.1 uncultured Dehalococcoidales bacterium | reverse complement strand
CTTTCTTCGATAATTCTGCTGGCGATTGGTTTCGGCGCGGCGATATTGCTCGGTACGATTTTGCTAATCTTTCCGATATCCAGCAGTTCCGGTAATTTTACATCTCCCATCGATGCCCTTTTTACGGCCACTTCGGCAGTATGTGTAACCGGTCTCGTGGTGGTCGATACCGGAACTTATTGGAGCACTTTCGGTCAGGCGGTACTGCTGGTTCTTTTCCAGCTTGGCGGTTTCGGGTTTTTTGCGTTAGCCACGCTGATATTATTGACCATCGGCGGCGGATTCGGCCTTCGGGAAAGGCTGGTTATTTCCGAATCGATGGGTATCGGCCGTCTGGGAGGCATAATCGGTATTGTTGCAAAGATAGCGGTGTTCTCACTTGTTATCGAAGGTATCGGGGCGGCAATTTTCTACGTCCGCTGGCTGATTATCGGCGAACCTGGCGTTTCCTTATGGACAGCGGTATTCCATTCGATTTCAGCGTTCAATAACTGCGGCATGGACCTTTTCGGCAGTTTCCAGAGTTTAGCCGCCTATCAGAATGATGTGGTTATTTTAATAACCACATCGGTTTTAATCTTATTGGGCAGTATCGGCTACATAGTTATAATGGAGTATACCCGCAAGAGGAACTATTATCGTCTGTCTCTGGACAGTAAACTAATACTGGTTATTTCCCTTGCGCTGGTGTTTTTGGGTACCCTGTTTTATTTTATTGCCGAATACGCCAATCCGGCGACGCTGGGGCCGTTGGCCTTAGCCGATAAGTTACTGGTATCGTTTTTCCAAACGGTTACCGTAAGGACGGCCGGATTTTCCACAATCGACATCGGAAGTATCAGACAAATTACAATCTTTTTCACGGTGTTTTTAATGTTTATCGGCGGAGCGGCCGGTTCTGCCGCCGGGGGTGTGAAGGTTAATACCTTCGGCATACTTGTTATGACCGTAATTAATACTTTACGGGGTAAAACGAGTATCGAAGTATTTAAAAGACAAATCGGCCGGCAATCGATATATCTGGCTTTAACCGTTGTAGCGGCGTATTTATTAACGGCGGGGCTCGTGGTAACTATTTTATCGATAACAGAAACTTTTCCAATCGATAACATTATTTTTGAGACCTTCTCCGCTCTGAGTACCGTGGGTGCATCAACCGGGATTACGCCCGAATTATCGGTTGCCGGGAGGATTGTTGTCGTCATTACAATGATAGTCGGCCGTTTAGGCCCCCTGGCGCTGGTGACAACGCTTGCCAGACACCAGCAAAAAGCTGATTTTGAATATCCGCAGGAAAATATAAGAATCGGGTAGGAGACTAAAATGAATAAGCAGGTTGCAGTAATCGGACTGGGACGCTTCGGTACAAGTCTGGCTATCGCACTACATGATACGGGTTACGAAGTGCTCGCCATCGATAAAGCCTCGAATTTGGTTGAGAGCATCGCTCCCCGGGTTACCCATGCCGTCCGTGCGGATGCCACTAATGAATCGGCCCTGCAAAAACTCAGCATAAGCGGTTATGATGTGGCGGTGGTAACCATTGGAGCTTCAATTCAGGATAGCGTGATGATTACCATTTTGTTGAAAAAGATGGGCGTCCGTTATATCGTAGCCCGGGCGGATAATGAATTACACGGGGATATTTTGACAAGTATCGGGGCGGATAAAATAATATTTCCGGAAAAAGACACGGCATTGCGTTCCGGACCCATTTTAACCATGAAGGGTGTCTTTGATTATATCTCTTTAGGTAACGGCTCCGGTATCGTTAAGGCTAAAGCCACGTCATATTTTATCGGTAAGACGCTGGAAGATATCGGATTCAGCTTCGGCCGAAAAAGCGGTATTGTGGTTTTGATGATTCAACGGGGTAAAGAGGCACTTATAAATCCCGGTGCCACCGAAGTAGTCAGCATTGCCGACTATTTGATAATGGCGGGGAACAATATCGATATCGATAAGCTGCTGGAAAAGGCAGAAAAATCTAAAGAGAAATAAAAATGATTGACCTTCCATCCGGAAGACAGGCATTTGATTTCGATTGCGGGGCGAAAGCTTTACAGCTGGTGATTGCTTATTATGGCATTGATACCCGTGAAGACGATTTAATGCAACAGTTGAAATGCAGCAGCCGGGGTACCCCGGTAAAGAACATGATCTCATTTGCCGAGAAATTGGGATTTAAGGTTATTTCCAAATGCGATTTTTCCCTCGATGAAGTGAAACAGTATATCGATAAGAAACAGCCGGTTATCGTACTTCTGCAGGCATGGGCGGAAAAATATATGACGATGTATGATTGGCGGGACAGCTATGATAACGGTCATTACGTCGTCATTGTCGGCTATTTCGATAATATTATCGTGTTTGAAGACCCCGCTTCATTCAGAAAAACATGGCTGACGGAAGAAGAGTTTCTTACCAGGTGGCATGACCGAGACCCTGAAACCAAAGCAAAACTGGAGCGATTCGGGATGGTGTTAACCGGCAAAGATCCGGCACCCGCACATATAACAGCAGAACATATGGGATAAAGTATAGAAAAGTGAGGGCGGAATCCCCGGAATTGTCGCTGCGAAATGTGGTACGCCTGGAGGGATTCGAACCCTCGACCATCGGTTCCGAAGACCGATGCTCTAATCCACTGAGCTACAGGCGCGAACGATAAACCAAAATTCAAACATCAAAAATCAGAAATATGGAAGAATAACGGGTATTTCATTTTATATCTTTTCGGCCTCGGATGCATCCTGTCCGTCAGCTGAATCGGAAGGCTGGAGTTTATGGAGTTTATCCGGGCCCTCCAGTTTATCGATATAAAGAACGCCGTTTAAGTGGTCGATTTCATGTTCGAGGGCTTCCGCCAGGAGTCCTTCGCCGCGGATACGTATTTCTTTGCCTTCGGGGTTTTTACCTTTAGCGGTGACTTTCTCCGCTCGTATTATTTCGCCCAGATAGCCGGGGATGCTCAGGCAGCCTTCTTCACAAATCCGCTCGCCTTTAGTCTTAACGATTTCCGGGTTAATCAGGATGATATCGTCTTCTTGCTCGGGTACATTGATAACGATAACACGCAAAGAGGAGCCCACCTGCGGCGCGGCTAAGCCCGCACCGTGAGCGGCGTGCAGCGTATCACACATATCTTTAATCAGCTTTTTAACCGAAGGCCCGATGATTTTAACCTGCCTGGCTTTTTGCCGCAGGACGGGGTCGGGCACGGTACGGATTTGCAGAACGGCCATTGTAACCTCGCATAAGAATTACTAATAAAATTCTAACTTATACCATCCGCAATGTAAAACACGGGCTGGGATTTTTAATATAAAAGCAACGATATGATATAATAATTGACGCATGGGGATATAGCTTAGAGGGAGAGCGCCGCGTTCGCATCGCGGAGGTCGGGGGTTCGACTCCCCCTATCTCCACCAA
>CAZJQF010000101.1:0-5881 GCA_964547925.1 uncultured Dehalococcoidales bacterium | reverse complement strand
ATTTGAAAAACCGGGGGGCGATGGCGGTCGCTACGACCCATTTCAGCGAGTTGAAAGCCTTCGCGCATACCACGCCCGGATTGCAGAATGCCTCGCTGGATTTCGACCCCGTGACGCTGGCTCCGACCTATCATTTATCGGTCGGCATTCCCGGCGGCAGCAATGCCCTTTCGACGGCCTCGCGGCTGGGTCTGCCCGCGGAAATCATCGATGAAGCCAAAGGGATGCTGAACCGCAGCAGCCTCGAACTGGAGACGCTGCTGACGGATCTGTCCGCTGAAAAAACAACGGTGGATTCTCTGAAAAAAGATGTTGAAAAAGAAAAAGCCTCACTGATAAAACGTAATCAGGAATTAGAAGAAGAAAAGCAAAAGCTCAAAAACGAAGAGAAGCATATTTTACAGGAAGTCCGGGACAATGTTGTGGAGGAATCCGCCGAATTGCACCGGGAAATCCGGCAGGCACTGACCGAATTGCGGAAATCCCGCTCGAAAGATAAGGCCGAGGAAGCCAAACGCGTGCTGGCGGCAGTGCAGGAAAAATTAAAGAGCGGCCGACTGGCTCCGCAACCGCTAGCTGAAGGCAGCGAAGAGGTCAAGATTGCCGCCGGTGATACCGTCTGGCTGAAAGACGCCAGTATGGCGGCGAACGTTCTGTCCGTTTCGGAAGACGGCCAGCAGCTTGAATTACAGGTCGGCCGGGCCAAACTCAAAGTCGGCATCGAAAATGTCCAGAAGATGGAAAAGTCCGGTATCCCGGTACCGGAGCCGGTAACCATCACCCGTGCCGTAACGAAGAAACGTGCGGCTATGGAATTGGACTTGCGCGGCAAACGGGCCGAAGAGATAAAAGGCCTGGTGGATGTTTATTTGAACGATGCTGCCGTTTCCAACCTGAAAAGTGTGCGGATTATCCACGGCCACGGCACCGGCGTCGTGAAACAAATCGTGCGGGAAATGCTGGCAACTCATCCTCTGGTGAAATCATCGAGGCCGGGTGGTAGAGGTGAGGGTGGCGATGGGGCAACGGTAGCGAGTTTGTAAAATGATAAAAACAAACTAGTAAAGTGCATAGATTTCCTAAACACATTTTACTTTTTGGCTATTTGTTCAAGAGAATTAGCAATTCTGTTCATAATATTATCGGGTTGTTTGAACCAAATTTTGGCAATTAATTGTCCTCCTACGCCAATGACAGTAAGGGCTAAACCGAATAGAGTAGAGTCAAAACTTAACGTTACTACATGAAACGAACCTAAAAATAAAAATACACTTGCTACAAGATATAAGCTCCCGATAATTGTTCTCATTTGTTTTCTCCGTCTATTTTTTTAAAACAGTGTACCATAAGAATAATTAATCAACAACGTTAGTCTAGTTAAATTTAAATAATATCAAAGCTTGATATTTTTATTCTGATGGGATAAACTTACTTTACTTTAAATGACTTTATGATAAATAAGTATATAAAGGGAGTAAAGGATGACTCGAAGAAGAAAACGGAGAAGTGGGCCTGGTATAGATGATTTCATAATAGCATTGTTTGATGCTTTTATAACTATGTGGTTTTTTGTTTTCTATGGTTTATATTTACTGATTAAATCAATTGCAACAAGAAGACCTATCGAAAAACATTCTTTGGCTCAACAAAAAGCATATAAGCGTTCTTTTGTTGGGATAATAATTATAGTTGGATTAGTCGTATTTGGATGCATAGCCATTCCAGGCTTATGGACGCTGTTTGTATTACTAGCAGTAATTATATTAATCCCTTTAATTATCATTTTATTAAGGAAAAGACAAAAACGTGCGGCTATCACAAGTGACATTAACAAGTATCTTCATAGAGCCTTAGAAACTATGGATACTACCGCAAAATGGTATAACAATGAAGAAGAAGCTAATCGTGAACTAGTATCTTGTTTGAAGGCACAAGGCATAAATGACGTGGTGTACCAATATAGGCTCGCTAACGGTAGAACAGCGGATGCGAGGGTCGGTAACTGCTTAATTGAAGCTAAGTTATCACCTACTACCGATGAAGTGGATAGGCTCATTGGGCAACTCAGCGATTACACACAATATGCTAATAAGCTCAATGTAGTTATTTATGGCTATTTTAACAAAGAAGCTAGGAGAAGGATTGAGAACGAAATATATAAAAGATACCGTGATAAAGTATTTTTAACTTACCTTAACAATCCAAGAAGGCAAAGGGCAATAGACTAGGTGTATTGAATCTGAAGGAATAATATTGCTATGAAAGAAAACTGGGAAATACATTGGAAGGACTATTATAAAATATTACAAATCCATCCATTAGCCGAACCTGAGGTTGTTAAAGTAGCGTACAATAAACTAGCTCAGAAATATCATCCAGACACAAATAAAGACTCCACAGCTTCAGTACGAATGAAAGACTTAAATGAAGCCTTCGAAATTATAAGTAATCCTCAAAAAAGAACTTTATATGATACACAATATAATAAATTGCATGTTAACCCTATTAACTCTTCGGCTAAATCAGAAATAAAAACCGATACTACATATACGGGCACTTTAACTTTGGATGAAAAGCTGAATTTACTTTTTATCATGCTATCGAACGATAAAAGTATAAAATTCAGAAAGAAGGAATGGATTAAAAAGATAGACCAAGTTAAAGAAGCGTTAAAATTAAAAGGAACAGCATCTAAGTTAGGCGAATGCCCATATTGTAGACTTAAATCTGTGTTAGCAAATTCAGATGCTAGTGCAGGATGGTGTATTAATCCCAAATGTGATTATATAATCGGATATATAAAGCCTTTTCAACCATCGAAAAAATATTGGTATTAATTAAAAAACTATCTCGTAGAAACATTGTCGGATATTCACCAAATAAATTGTATATATCATAATCAGCCGCTAGATTATATATTGAGAATGACGTATCTCTCCTCTTCCCCTTGCATTTCCCCCTCTTTTTCCGTTATGCTAAAGACAATTTAATAAGGTCTGCCGGGAAATACGGATAGCAAGTTCGGTGAGAAGCCGACGCAGTACCGCCTGCTGTAATGCCTGAAAGGGCTAAGCCAGAACGCCGGTCCCGGTGTGAAAAACCTCCGCGGAGAAAGGGGGGCCGAGGTATGCTAGACGGAACGTAGTCCCCTTGTCCGATTGTGGAGAAGGGGATTTTTCTTTTTATATAGGGAAAAAGAAAAATGATATATGAATTCATTAATCATTAATCTTAAATCATATATCAGTTTTGATAGGAGTGAAAGTGTCCAAATTTATTGACGAAACGATTAATAAAATATTACCGTTGGATAAACAAGCGATAGCGGCGGCAAAGGCACGGCAGGACTCCCTGACGAAGCCGCAGGGCAGCCTCGGACGGCTGGAAGAGTTATCCATTCAGTTGGCCGGCATTCAGGGCAATGCCCAGCCGCAAATCAAGCACAAGGCGATTATCACGATGGCGGGCGACCACGGGGTCGTGGCGGAAAAGGTGGGCAACTGGCCGCAGGAAGTTACGGTCCAGATGGTGCAGAACTTCCTCGCCGGCGGTGCGGGCATCAACGTATTGTCACGGCAAATCGGGGCGCGGGTTATTTTCGTGGATATGGGCGTGGCGAGTGATGTTAATAATGCCGGATTACTTTCCCGCAAAATTGCCAAAGGCACGCAGAATATTGCTCTCGGTCCGGCCATGACATTAGCTCAGGCGGAAAAGGCCGTTGTGACCGGTATCGAAATCATAAATGCGGAAATTAACAAGGGACTGGATATCGTCGGCACGGGCGATATGGGCATCGGCAACACGACGCCCAGCTCGGCGATTTGCTCCGTTTTCAGCGGGCGCTCTCCGGCTGAAGTTACCGGCCGGGGCACCGGCATCGATGAGGCTCAGTTGCAGCATAAAATCGAGGTTATCGAGCGGGCTTTAGCCGTGAACAAACCCGACGCGAAGAACCCGTTGGAAGTGCTGGCGAAAGTCGGCGGTTTTGAAATCGGCGGGCTGGCCGGCGTGATGCTGGGGGCCGCCTCACAAAAAGTGCCGGTCATGGTGGACGGTTTTATCTCCGGTGCGGCGGCGATGGTCGCGGTCGCTCTGGCACCGCAGGTAAAAGACTACTTGATTGCTGCCCACGTTTCGGCGGAAAGAGGCCACCGCTTGATGCTGCATAGTTTAGGATTAAAGCCTTTAGTGGATATGGAAATGAGGCTGGGCGAGGGCACCGGCGCGGCATTAGGGATTTTCCTCGCGGAAGCCGCCTGCCGGATTTTGAGTGAAATGGCCACCTTCGGTGAAGCCGGAGTATCGGAAAAGAGTAATTAGTATTTTGGAGGAAATACCCTTTCCCATTCTATCTTATATACTGGAAGGAGTCGTATCAAAAGTCGTCATTCCCGTGAAAACGGGAATCCATAATAATTTAGATAGATTCCCAATCAAGTTGGGAATGACGAAAACGTGCTGAAAACGACACTTATAATACAATGCCCAGAAAAAGAAAGGTAACTAAAAAACTAGTTTCCTCTCCCCTTGCGGGAGAGGATTAAGGTGAGGGGGTAACTGTAATTTGTTTGGTAATTGCTTAGTCCCGTATGACGAAGGAATCGGGATATCTTGGAGCTTGGGATTTAATTTATGAGGTTTCTCACTGCCCTGCGTTTTTTAACCATCATACCGCTGCCGAAGCTACGCGAGGTTAGCGGTAAAGATGTCGGCCGGTCTCTGGTATTTTTTCCGGTCGTCGGCATCATTATCGGATTGATTTTGGCCGGGCTCGCCTGGGTGCTGACGCTGGTGTTGCCGATGACCGTTGTAGCCGTGCTGCTGCTGATTGCCCTGTTTTTGATTATCGGCGGGCTGCATCTGGACGGACTGGCAGACACTTTCGACGCCCTGTCCGGGCATACCGTCGAAGAACGGCAGGCGATAATGAAAGACAGCCACATCGGCAGTTTCGGTGTGGTCGCTATCGTTTGTCTGTTATTACTGGAATACGGTTCGCTGATAAGCATCCCGCGGGCGTGGCTTTTCTGGTCGTTGATACTGATGCCGGTAGCCGGACGCTGGGCGATGGTCTATGTGATTACGGTCTATCCTTATGCCCGGCCTCAGGGCCTCGGCACGGTCTTTAAAGAGAACGCCGGCAAGGGGACGCTGGTTATCGCGACGATTATAACACTGGTGGTGGCGGGAGGTTTATTCTTCTGGGCCGGGTTGGTTATAATGGCGGTGGTGTGGGGTGTTGCGGCGGGAGCCGGGGCGTTTTTTAAGAAACGGTTTGCCGGACTGACCGGCGATAATTACGGCGCCATTAACGTAATCGCCGAAGTCACGGTTTTGGTCGTGGTTGTTTTATTGAGCCGTATGCACTGGCTATTATAGGAGCAAGATTTGGCGAAAATACTTATCGTAAGGCACGGGAAGACGGAGTATAACAGCAGCCGTAAATTCTGCGGGATAACCGATATCGATATGATACCATTTGGTTACCGGCAGATTGAAAGAGTCCGCGACCGTCTGGCGAAAGAAAAAATCGATGCGGTATTTTGCAGCGATTTGAAGCGTGCCCGTGTCAGTGCCGAAATTATTACGCAGGGTCGGAAACTGAAAATCGAGGCGGTTCCGGAACTGCGGGAAATGAATTACGGCCGCTGCGAGAAATTGACCTGGGATGAAATCTCGAAGGACTTTCCGGACGTTTCGCAAGGCATGATTGCCCGGTCTTTAGAGCTTAATTTTCCGGAAGGGGAAAGCCTGCAGGAATTAGGCTCACGAATTAAGAAATTCGCCGCCGTGTTGAAGAAGTTTCCGCCGGAACAAACAATTCTGGTAGTCGGGCACAGCGGGCCGCTGGGTGCTCTGGTTTGCGAACTGCTGGAAT
>CAZJQF010000100.1:0-5968 GCA_964547925.1 uncultured Dehalococcoidales bacterium | reverse complement strand
CTATTATCTTCGCTGCTCCAGTAAACTATTATTTCATATTTATACATTCTTTAACTCCCGTTGGAGCTTATATTTAAAAATAAATTCCTGACTTGCTTTACCTGGTAGGCTTTAGATTTCCCATCGCTTAAAGGTTGTAAATTTATGATTTCCGGAATATTGTCCTTACTAAAAATATGATGGTCTCCTTTAACCCGTTCCGTGAATCCTAAATTGCTTATAAGCTTTATTAAATCCTCAAATCTAATGCTTTTATCTGAAAGCCCGCTTAACACCTTCTCTAATATTTTTTTTCATCAGGTAATCCTGCGGAGTCTTGCTTGCTAAAGACTGAGTTGGCCGTAAACGCCGTACATCGCTGAAACCATCGCTACGGCAACAAAGCCGATAATAAGGGCGATGCCTATCGTCAGGGCCGGTTGAATCATACCTATCATCGCACTGGTACGGTCGTCTGCTTCCTGCTCGTAACTCAGGGCCACGGTGGTCAAAGCAGTATCCAGGTTACCGGTCTCTTCCCCGACGCCGACCATCTGCACCATCAGCGGCAGAAACAACGGATTGCGGGACATCGGTTTGGAAAGACCCTCGCCGCGGATTAGCTGCTCCTGAACCTCGGTCAGGGCGATACTGAAGGCTTTATTCGTACTGCCCCGGATTGCCTGTCCGAGTATTTCCGGCAGCGGCAAGCCCACTTTGAAGAGCAGGGCCATCGTGCGGCAGCAGCGGGACAGTTCGGTAAGATTGTTCACCCGGCCTAACACGGGAATCTTTAAAGACAACGTATCGAACCATAATTTCCCGGTCGGTGTCCGGTTATAAGCATATCCGGCGATACCGACGACGGCGATAACGCCGACGACGTAGAGTATATAGTGACTCAACCAGTCGGCCATGCCCATTAAGACGCGGGTTGCCATCGGCAGTTTGGCTCCGAAAGCCGAGAACATGCTGACGAATGTGGGCATAACGAAAATCGAAAGCACGGCAACCACCGCAATTGCCAGTACAAATATAATAATGGGATAAGTTAATGCGTTTTTAACCTTCTTCCCCGTATTGACCTCGCGTTCCAGGTATTCCGACATCTGTCTGAGGACGACATCGAGGTTGCCGGCCTGTTCCCCGGCGGCCATTGCCTGGCAAAACATCGTGGGGAAAGTCTTGGGATGTTTACTTAATGCGGCCGAGAAAGACGAGCCGCCGCGGATATCGTGAATGACATCCGCCAGTATTTTCTGGAGTATTTTAACCGTAATCTGTTTTTGTAATAGCTCGAGTGAACTGACAAGGTCGGTACCCGATTCCAGCAGCAGAGCTAACTGGCGGGAAAACATCAGGATGTCTTTCGTGCTGGCCGAGTTCTTTGTGAATGAGAGCCCGCCGAAACTCAGAAAAGAGGAAACCGGTTTCAGGTTGATAACCTGATAACCGCCGTAGGTCAGGGCCTGAGCGGCGGCTTCTCGGGAGGCTGCCTCAAGCTTGCCCTGAACCAGTCTGTTATCTTTGGTGTAGGCAGTGTAAGAATATTCCATCTAATTCCTCTGTTAAAATGTCACCTGGCATATAAAATAATATTATGCCAAATGGCAATAAAAACCCTTGGCTGTTAATCTATCATTAAAGCCAGTTTTATATCTACAGTATATCATAAACAGTCAAGAAAAAATGTCAACAAGAAAAAGTATAACATGAGTTACTTTAAGAAACGGTTACAATTTGGTTACAATAGCAGGAATCGGGGAGATTAAAGGCTGGTTGTATAAGCAGCCCGCAGGACTTCGGTGGGCGTGGTAATACCCATTTTAACCTTAAGCATACCGTCATTCATCATCGTATTCATGCCCTCTTTAATTGCCGCTGCCCGCATTTCACTGGCCGGGGCACGGTTGGAGACCATGATTTTCATCGCATCGCTTAAGACGAGTATTTCAAAGACGCCGACACGGCCGCGGTAGCCCGTATAAGAACAGGTCTTACAGCCGGTGCCGTAAGGAAACCGGACACGCTTTTCAGTGGTTTCTCTTTCATAAACCATTTGTTCCAGAGGGGAAGCATCCATCATACGCTGGCAGTCCGGACAGAGCCGGCGGACCATACGCTGTGAAACAACCCCGATTACCGATGATGCCGCCATAAACGGCTCGACTCCGAGATCTATTAACCGGGATAGGGCACTTGTCGTATCGTTGGCATGCATGGAAGTTAACATAAGGTGGCCGGTAAGCGCGGCCTGGACCGCAATGCCGACAGTCTCTCCATCACGAATTTCACCGACCATAATCACATTAGGATCGAGACGGAGAATTGACCTTAAACCTGAGGCAAAGGTCAGGCCGGCTTGAACGTTGACCTGTATCTGGTTAATATCCTTCAGGCGGTATTCGGCCGGGTCTTCAATCGTAATGACGTTGTTTTTCTGTGCATCTATAGTGTTGATGGATGCGTAAAGCGTGGTCGTTTTACCCGAACCGGTCGGGCCGACGATTATCACCATCCCGTAAGGGACTTTAAGCATATTTTGATATTTAGCCAGGGTTTCCGGTAAGAAACCCAGCTGAGGTAATTCCAGGACGGCCAGGGATTTATCCAGCAGACGCATGACGCACATCTCTCCGTAAACGGTCGGGACGGTGGCGACGCGGATATCGATTTGCCGGTCTTTGGTAGTAAAGGTAAATTGTCCGTCCTGCGGGTGATGAGAGTCGGCAATATTCAATTCGGAAAGAATTTTAATACGGGAAATCATTGCCCGGTGAATGTTCAGGGGTAAGGACATCATATCGTGTAAGGTACCATCAATACGGTAACGGATTCTCAAACGGTTTTCTTCCGGCTCGATATGAATATCGGAAGAACGGGCTTTAGCGGCCTCATCGATAATCATATTCAGGGCCTGGACGAGCGGGGTATAGCTGGCCATGTCGATTTCCAGCTTTTCATCGATATCGCCCTTTGACGGCATCGAAATGAATGAGACCTGCTTTTCGATTTCGCCGTAACCTTTGTAGTTGGAATCGATAGCCGCACGCACATCTTTCGCATCCGCCCCTACCGGTTTGACTCTTTTACGGCTGATAGCTGCTATGGCCTCCAGGGCGAAAATATCCGAGGGATTTGCCATCGCCACTTCGAGAATATTGTTCGAAAGGGATAACGGAATCACGTTGTAACGGCGGGCGATAACCTCCGGAATTAAACCAAGCGCATCGGTTTGAGGAACCAGTTTAAGTGATGATTTGGGTTTGACCGCCAGTGACTCGATTATCTTTTTGGCTTGCTCGCTTGCTTCACCAACGTCTTCGATTTTAGTACCGAGTTCGAAGAACCTGATACGCTGCTGTTCGGCGAATTGCCGGGCTTCGGTGCTGAGAGCGGGGTCAGCCACGATAAGTTTACTGTCGATACCGGTATCGTAAGCCTTGGTGTCAAAGAGTGATACCCGGTCGAGCGGAATATTCGTATCGGCATAGAAAAAGTCTACACCCAGACTGTGAGTGAAAAATCCCGCTCCGATATAGGCTAAGAGATCGAAAGTGTATTCAACCCCTGAACGTCCCTGTACCTTAGCGTTTTCTTCTACCCGGTAACCGCGGTCGGTTAATGCTTTGCTGAGCTGTTGTTTATTAAGGAATTTCGGAGGCTCCGTAATTTTTACGGTAGTCCGTTTTTGGCTCCATAAGGCATCGATTTGCTTGTTATCGATAACTTTAATACGCCATTTCTGGGCCAGCTGTTTCGACTCCGGGAGAAATTCGAAAGGCGCGATTAATACACGTTCCTGAATACCGACATCATAGGCTTTGTTGGCGAAGGTAAAAATAATATCGGCTTCCGCTTCTTTACCCTGTCTATCGCCGACATTGACTGCTACCGTGGTATCGATAAGCCCGTCATCGAAACGGGCGGTAATATCGAATACGTGTTCGATACCGGATTTGCCCTGTATTTTAACGCCCGTATCTATTTGAAAACCCTGGTTTTTCAGGGCTTCGGAAAATTTGTTGATTATTTCGTTGGCTTTGGCGTCAGCTTTATTAATAGGCATATTTTCTCTCTTTTGATTAAGTATAAAAGCATATCGGTTTACTGTCAATCACCCAACAGTTTATGGCCGGTTTATGTGTATTTGGAAAATTCCGGGGATATTTTTTTACAAAACTATTGACTAAATAAGGTAAATGGGGTAAACTACCTCGTAACCGATTGGTTTTTTCCATTAAATATGTATGAATAAAACAATTGGCACTTGATGAGTGCCAATTGTTTTATTTACAAATTCAAGCAGCAACAAGGAAAAGCCCGAAAAAAATGGTCATTGATTTAAAGTTGATTCGTGCCCGTTTAGATAACGAGCGGAAACGCTTACTCGAAACTCTCGAGCAAACGCAGGCGAGCGCTGCTTCTGAAGACAGGCGTGAGGGAAGCCCGTTTGGGAAACGGGAGGAAGAGGCATCGCAGAGTTTTGAGCTTGAAAAACGGCTGGCGCTAGTCAAACAGATCAGAGAAAACCTTGCCGATGTCGACCGGGCTATTGAGAAGTTCGAAAAGGGCACCTACGGCCGCTGCGATATCTGTAACAAACCGATTGACCCTAACCGCCTCGAAGCCTTGCCTGCCGCCTCGCTTTGTTTGAACTGCAAGTCCAAGAATATAAGAACAAAACTTCCTGCCGTATAGTATTATGGCCGTTGTCATATTTTTAATCGTCGCTCTTCTGGATATTGCCGCAGACCAGGCCACGAAAATCTGGATTATTTCAGCATTATCTCCCGGTCAGTCGCTTTTTGATTGGGGCTTTTTCCATTTTACTCTGGTCCACAATTCCGGTTCCGCTTTCGGCTTAATCGAGAACGCCAATACGTTTTTAGCGGCTATGGAAGCTATCGGAGCCATCGTAATTTTAACGGTACTCTTGCTTACCCAAAAACGGCGGCACTACTGGGGCGGTAATCTCGGCGCTGCGGCTTTAGGTCTTGTCTTCGCGGGCGCGGTGGGTAATTTAATCGACCGGGTACGTCTGGGTTATGTCGTGGATTTCATCGATTGTACTTACTGGCCGGTATTTAATATCGCCGATTCCTCGGTAACCGTAGGGCTGATTATTATTGCGGTACTGGTAATCTGGAAGATAAAACCGGAAGAAAAGGCAAATGGCTGAGAGTTATATCATTGACGAACCGGGCATCCGCCTGGACAGGTTCGTCAGTTTAAAATACGCCGAACAGTCTCGAACTTATCTCCAGAAACTGATTCTCGACGGGCTGGTTACCGTTAACGGAAACACTGTTAAATCCGGCTACAGACTCAATAAGGGTGATACGGTCGCCGTATCCATTCCTGCACCGACCCCCAGTTCATTGAACGCGGAAGCTATATCAATAAAAATCGTCTATGAAGATGATGATTTATTGGTAGTTGATAAACCGGCCGGGCTCACCACTCATCCGTCACCGGGGCAGACCGAACACACATTAGTAAACGCGATTTTGTCTTATTATCCCAGACTGGCCGAAATGGGCGATTCGCTGCGTCCCGGTATCGTGCACCGGCTGGACAAAGACACCTCCGGTCTGATTATTATCGCCAAGACGAACCCTGCCCAGCTTAAATTGATAGAGCAATTCCGGACGCGCTCGGTAAGTAAGATATATCTGGCTCTGGTGAAAGGGCATTTAACGCCGGAACAGGGCATTATCGATGCCCCCATCGGGCGGAGCTCGTCCGACCGTAAAAAAATGGCGGTTATTTCGAGCGGAAGACCGGCCCGCAGTGAATATAAGGTTAAAAAATATTATAAAGAGTTTACCCTGTTGGAAGTGAAATTGGAGACCGGCCGGACGCATCAGATACGGGTGCACCTGTCTGCCATCGGTTACCCGATGGCCGGAGACGCGGTTTACGGCATCAAAGTGCCTTTCCTCAAACGCCAGTTCCTGCACGCTCACCGCTTGAGCTTCAACCTGCC
>CAZJQF010000099.1:0-6011 GCA_964547925.1 uncultured Dehalococcoidales bacterium | reverse complement strand
AGTGACAGCACCGCCGTTAAGACCAGCGGTACGAGCATAAACAGAGAAGCTTCGCTGAACCGCGTCCTTTTATCCGAACTCATGAAAAACGCTCTTCTGATAATCGGGAAAAAATAACCGGCATTAAGCAAGCCGCTGAGTAAAAGCACCCCCAGATACACCGGCAGTCCGGCATCCATAGCTCCCTGACCGAGGTACCATTTACTCACAAAACCGTTTAAGGGCGGTATTCCTACCAGTCCTATCGCTGCGAGTGTAAAAGCACCCATCGTAATCGGCATCTGTTTCCCGATGCCGTTCAAATCACTGATATTCTCGACATGTGTTTTGGCGTATATCGCACCGGCACAGAAGAACAAAGTAATTTTTAAAGTCGCGTGATTAACCAAATGAATCAGTCCGCCGGTCCAGGCGGCGGGTGATAATAAAGATATGCCGAGTAAAATATACGAGAGATGGCCTATGGTGGAGTAAGCCAGCCGCCGCTTTAAATTGTCCTGGTAGAAAGCCAGCAGTGAAGCTATAACAATAGTAATCGCCGCCATTATCGCCAGAATTTGCCCGGCTCCGATATTATGGAAAAGTGCCGGTCCGTAAATAAAACCGATAACCCGGATGAAACCGAAAACGCCTGCTTTAACCACCGCTACTGCATGGAGTAATGCACTCACCGGTGTCGGTGCAATCATGGCCGTCGGCAGCCAGCTGTGGAGCGGAATCAAAGCGGATTTCATCCCGAACCCGATTAAGAACAGGACAAAGAGAAGCATCAAATTAGGCTGTCCGGTTAAATTGCTTAAAAATCCGCCGGCAGTAAAGTCCAGGGAGTTGGCATAGGTGTACGTTAATGCTGTTGCGGCAATTAAAGCCAGACCGCCCGTCAGCAAATAGGCCAGGTATTTCCGTCCGGCGGAAATCGATGCCGGAGTTTCTTTATGAATAACCAGCGGGTAAGTGGCAACCGTTAAAATTTCATAAAACAAAACGAAGGTCAACAGGTTGGCGGAAAACGCAATACCTATCGTGGAAGCGAGACAAAGGGCAAACATCGTGTAATAGCGGGTCTGTTTGTGCTCATCCAGACTGCGCATATAGCCGATGGAATAAAATGAGGTGATAATCCAGAGCAGTGACGCCGATAAACCGAAGATTAAACCCACGGTGTCCACGTGCAAGGAAAGCGAAATACCGGGAGATATATTTAATAGGTCGATGTGCGGATATTTATTGCCCAGCACATCCGGCAGCATCGAAAAAATAACCCCGAACATCGCAATAGAAGCTGCGATTGTCCAGAATTCCCGGATATTCTTCCAGCGTGAAAATATCAGAATCAGTACTGCGGCCAGTACCGGAATCAGTACTGCAATCAGCGGTATTGCCGAAGTATAAGTATTCATCAAATGTCTCTATCTATCTCCGGTTAAAATATGATATTTGCCACCGGCTGTAAAACATTGGTAACGATAACTACGTTGATAATACCAAGTATAATAATCCCCGCCGCCAGTACTAACATCGGTACGACCATTCCCTTCGGCGGGTCTTTAGCCTGCTTGATGACTTCATCGTCAGGTGATGGTGACATATAAGCTTTTTCCAGAACTCGGAAAAAGTAAACGGCATTCAGCAGCGAACTGATTAATATCACAGCTACGAATACCCAGTTATGGCCATTAACGGCGCCGACTACCAAATACCATTTACTGAAGAAACCGGCGGCTGGGGGAATGCCTACCATAGAAAGAGCCGCCACAGTGAACGCGCCCATCGTCAGGGGCATCCGGCGTCCCAGTCCGGCAAAACGGCCGATATCCGTAATACCTGTGCTGTAACGGATACTGCCGGCGGTTTGGAACAGACACCCTTTCATAAAAGCGTGGTTTAAAATATGCAGCATCGCTCCGATTAAGCCTGCCGGATTGGCCATACCGATACCCAGCGCCACGTAGCATATCTGGGCAACGCTGCTGTAAGCCAGCATTCGCCTTATATCTTTCTGGGCGATAGCCATTATGGAGGCAAAAATAATGCCGGCAGCGGCCAGCCAGGCAACTACAGTCATAATCGGCAGCGTGTTCGTAAGGTAGTTCGGCATGAAAACCGAAATAAAAACACGGATTACCACATACGCCCCGACTTTGGTCATCAACGGAGCCACGAAGTTAATCACCCCGGAAGGGGCATAAGTATAAACATCGGGCAGCCAGAGATGGAACGGGAAGAGGGCCATTTTCAGCCCCATGCCGATGATAATAAAAACCGCCGCGGCTACAATCAGCCGGGAATCCGGCAGAGTGGGTAAAATCCTGGCGACATCGGCCATATTTAGAGAACCCGTTGCGAAATAGATGAAACCGACGCCTAGCAAATAGAAACAGGCCCCCACGGTACCGAAGATGATATACCGAAATACCGCCATCGGAGCCTTGTCATGGCCGATAGCCATTACCGCATAAGCAGTTAAAGAAGCTATTTCCAGGAATACATAAATATTGAAAAGGTCTCCGGTAACGACGATACCGGTTAACCCGGCTAATAACAACAGGGTTAGTGCATATAACGGTACGATTTTTTCCGGCACTTCTTTAAGGAACGACTGCCGGGAATATACCATGCTAGCAAAGGCAATACCCGTAATCAGCACTGCCATGAAGGCCGCAAGATGGTCCAGGACATATTCGATGCCGATAGGGGGAATCCAGCCGCCCAGGTGATAGTGAATCGGGCCGTGCGTTATAACCTGTACCAGCCCTCCGACGGAAGCCAGTAAAGATACCGATACCCCCGCAAGGGAGATGGGAAACGCCAGCTTTTTCCGCCATAACCCGAAGAGAAAGGTCAGCAGGGCACATAGCAGCAATGATATTGGGATAATAACGGGGAGTTGCTCGAACATTATTTTCGCATCCTCTCCATTATCTCAGTCTCATCGATAGTATGGTAGCGGCGGTATATCAACAACAGAATCGATAAAGCCACACCGCTGGTAGCCACCATAACCACGATAGCGGTGAGCATAAGCACATGGGGTAAAGGATTCGCGTATAAAGCCGGATTGGTTACGTCTATCGCCGGGTCGGCAGTGGGTACCGTGGCTCCGAATTTGGCGGCGCTGGCGACAAATATTAAAATAATCGCTACCTGGAAAATCGTCATACCGATAAGCTTTTTCATCAGGTTACGCTTGGCAAACATGCCCCAAATACCGATTGCCAAAAGCACCGTAGCGAAAAAATAGGGGTAGTTATCGATTAATATTTGAAACATCATTTCTCCTTCGTCAGGCTGTCGAAGATGGAGAGTAGTGTCCCGAAAACCGTAAATGCAACACCGATATCAACGCATAATATCCCGTAATACCTTCGCTCCGCCTCGGAGACCGGAAACGGTATCGCTGCATAATCCAGATAATTTCCGCCGGAAAGCAACGCCGCCAGTCCTGTTCCGCCATAAATCACCAGCCCGATAGCCCCTAAGATAAGACCCAGTTGAGGCGGAAACTTTTTATAAGTTTCGTCTTTACCCAGACACATCCGCATTAGAATTACCGTAGCTGCCAGAATGGTCCCGCCCTGAAACCCTCCGCCCGGGCTGTAATGACCGAACATAATCACATATAAACCGAATATGAAAATAAACGGTACTATAACACGGCAGCTGATATTAACGATCAGGCTTTGATATTTTGTTATCATTCCGTTTCCATTCTCCCAGTAACATGTAGCAAATTAATCCGGCCGTAAAAATCACCGTAGTTTCACCTAAAGTATCGTAACCCCTGTAATCTGCCAGCACGGCGGTAACGATATCCGGCGTGTCCATATCTTTTAATGAGCCCTCGATATATTCGGGGGAGACGTGCCGGTTAGGCACGGCATTAACATCTCCGTAAGCTCCCATATCGGTCTCAGCATAAAACAGGAAGCCGGCGAATAAGACGATAATCAGAATGCCGAACCACTTCAATCTTTGGACCTCCTGTTCAGGTAAAATAGAGCCGCAATAAGAAACACCCCGCTGACCCCGGCGCCGACGACAGCTTCGGTGAAAGCGACATCCGGTGCTCCCATCATGGCATAGGTGACCGCTGCCGCAAAACTGAAAGCCGCCAGTATGAATGCTGCTGCTGCTAAGTCACGTATTCTAAGGGCGGCAATCGCAGCGACCACCAGTACTATACAAAGGACTAACGTTAAAGGATGGCTCATAGCTTTTTATCCTGCCCGTTACTTTGTGGTTGTGCTGTGGGAGAGCTTCCCTCCGGGCGTCTTTCAGGAATTACCCACATCTCAACGCCGTTACGATAAGCGGCACGGGTTATAATATGGGTTGCCGTAGGGTTAGCCAGCGTAATAAACAATATTATCACGATTAATTTCAGGGTATTTATCTCCAGCCCGTTATAAACGGCCAGTCCGCACAGTATGAGCATTGCCCCAAGTGTTTCCGATTTGCCTACGGCGTGGTTGCGGCTGTAGAAGTCCGGCAGACGTATTAAGCCGGTTACGCTAACGGTTAAGAAAAACAGCCCGCCGAGGATAAATATACAGGCAATTATCGTCTGGACTATCATTCGGACTCCTTACGGCGGCGTTCCAGGTATTTTCCGATAGCCACCGTCCCTACGAAGTTCAACAGGGCATAAGCAATCGCCAGGTCGATGAACATATCGATGCGTTCGTAAGTAAAACCCAATATCGCCAGGATAATAACACCGTTGGTACCCATTAAACCGGCCGATATGATACGGTCGTAGAGGGTAGGTCCTTTAATAACGCGGTATAGTGCAGGACCCATTAAAACAACCAGAAAAACCGCCACCCAGGGAAATACACTCGTCATCACTTTGTTTCCTTTGTGGTGTATTTCCAGGTACAGGCAGGCGGTGTTTCCGGTCTAACCTCGAAGACTTTCCCCACTTTATTTTGCATTACGGCATTTTCCAGGTCAGAAGCAGCGTCGCCTCTGATGCAGTGAACGGTATAAGTGTCATTTTCCATTAAAACCGTAATCGTTCCCGGCGTCAGAGTTATCGAATTAGCTAAAGTCACCAGGGCTACTTTATTTTTTAAATTGGTCTTGAACTTGAGGATTACCGGGTCAATCGGCATTTTGGGCTTGATAATTATCATTGCTACCTGGATATTGGCCTTAATGATAGCCCAGATTAGCCATGGAATATATAATAAGAGCTGCCAAGCACTTCTCAGAATAAAACCGGCTCCCGGCATGCGGGTCTTTTTACGACCGGGTTTATATATCAGGTCGCCGGTTAAATAAGTCACTAAAGCAGCGGCTGCCGCTCCGATCAGGAGATATTTCAGTTCATAACGTCCCGATAATAAAACCCAAAAGGCGAACAATAATATAAACTGAACCGCCCGGGCCGTAATTCCGGTCCAACCCAGAGATATTCTCCGTTTTGTACCAGTTGGCACTTTCATCTCAAACTTGATTTCCTTTCAAGTTCCGGTATTAAACTGTTTACCGGTAAAAATACTCTTAACTTTTCTTGCTTTTTCGTATCAGCAACGCATTCCGTGTTCCATCTTGTATTCCGGCTTCGTCCGAACCTTTAGTGCTCAACGCCTTAAAGGCAGGATAACCCATCGTAAAAACCAAGACGCCGGACTTTTCAATTGCTTTTTTCGTCGTATTGCCGAAAAGCCGGTCTCCGATGCGGTTGGAATACCGGGTTGCCGTTGCCGTCAAATCAAAATTATTCGGCTTGGTGTATTTCATTATCGTCTTTAAACAGTGAGGCCGGATATTTAAGTAGCTTGTCAGTGTATTGTACCGGACTTGCTGCGGTTCGGTAGATGTCCCTAATAAATGCACTTCGGAATTAAAGCGCCGTGCCGGGAAACGAACGTGGGAAAATAAAGGCCGGGCGTTTGTCGAGAGTCCTGTGGCAATTAGTATTTTATTAAACACGAACTACCTGCGATGCCGTAACAAGTCATTATGGTGAAAACTAAGTGATAACCCCGTAAATACTCCGGGAAATT
>CAZJQF010000098.1:0-6156 GCA_964547925.1 uncultured Dehalococcoidales bacterium | reverse complement strand
GCTCCTTCAAGACCGGCTATAATATCCCGGTATTATACGTCACCCAGCTTATCGGACTGGCCCTGGGAATCAACCCGTCATCACTCGGGCTGGAAACTAATATCATTTCGCCGAAGAAGGTCTTAGACCACGTCCTGGCACAGGGGGTTAAGAGTGGAACCTAGAATTGGGGTTTATATTTGTTATTGCGGCAGTAACATTGCCGGTACGGTAGATGTTGAAGATGTCGCCAAATACGCTCAGACACTGGATGCGGTAGTCGTTGCGCGGGCTTATAAGTTTATGTGCTCCGACCCCGGCCAGCAGATGATTAAAAATGATATAAAAGAGCTTAAATTGAATCGGGTTGTCGTCGCGTCATGCTCACCGACGATGCACGAGCCCACTTTCCGCCGGGCCTGTATGGAAGGCGGAGTCAACCCTTACCTCTTTGAAATGGCCAATATCCGCGAACATGTCTCCTGGGTAACCGAAGACAAAGCAGCAGCAACGGAAAAAGCCAAAGCCCTGGTAGCGGCTGCTGTAAAACGTGTTTATTATCACCAGCCACTGGAATCCCGCGAAGTAAGCATCAATCCGAATACTCTCGTGGTGGGTGGCGGTATTGCCGGTATTCAGGCTGCGCTTAAAGTAGCCGATGCCAAACATACGGTGTATCTGGTTGAGAGAGAACCCAGTATCGGCGGTCATATGGCACAATTGGATAAAACCTTTCCGACGCTGGACTGCTCAGCCTGTATTTTAACGCCCAAAATGACATTGGTCGGTTCTCATCCGTTCATAAAACTAATGACTTACAGCGTGGTCGAGGAAGTATCCGGATTTGTCGGTAATTTCAAGGTAAAAATCCGCCAGAAAGCCCGCTATGTAGATATATCGAAGTGCACCGGCTGCGGTCTTTGCCAGACGAAGTGTCCGACCAAAGTAGACAGCGAGTTCGATGCCGGACTGGGTAAACGTAAAGCGATTTATACCCCCTTCGCCCAGGCTGTCCCGAACAAACCGGTTATCGATACCGAACACTGCTTACACTTCCAGAAAGGCAAATGCGGCATCTGCCAGAAAGTCTGTGAAGCAAAAGCCGTTGATTACGAACAGAAAGACGAGATTGTCGAAGTCGAAGTAGGCTCTATAATTATTACCACAGGGTTTAACGTTTTCGATCCGCAGCCGATTTATCAATACGGTTACAAGCGTTATGACAACGTGATTACCAGTATGGAATTCGAGCGGATGGTCAACTCGGCTGGTCCTACCTCAGGCAATATACTCCTGAAGAACGGCAAGGAACCGGAGAGTATCGCGATAATTCACTGCGTCGGCAGCCGGGACGAAAAATACCACGAATACTGCTCCCGCGTCTGCTGTATGTATTCGATGAAATTTTCCCATCTTATCAAAGAACACACTAAGGCTCAGGTATATGAGTTTTACATCGATATCCGCAGTTTCGGCAAGGGTTATGAAGAGTTTTATAACCGCCTTTTAAATGAAGGTACCGTATTCTTCAGAGGCAGACCGGCGGAAATCACGAATATTGCCGAAAAGCCCGCAGAGAAAGGCAAGCTGATTGTTCAGTTTGAAAACACGCTCGTGGGAAAACAGCAGAGATTGCCTGTCGATATGGTCATTTTAGCCTGCGGTCTCGAGCCGCAAAAAGATACCGAAGCGGTCGGCCGGTTGTTCGGCGTCAGCCGCAGCGGTGACGGCTTCTTCCTGGAGCGTCATCCCAAGCTCGACCCGGTGGCAACGATGACCGACGGTATTTTCATCGCCGGCTGCTGCCAGAGTCCGAAGGATATTCCTGATACGGTTGCCCAGGCTGCGGCGGCGGCCGCGGAAGCACTGTGTCTTATCAATAAAGGCAAAGTCGAAGTAGAGTCTGCCACCGCTATCATCAATGAGAAAATATGCACCGGCTGCCAGCTCTGCAAATCGGTTTGTCCCTATAGCGCGATATCTTTCGATGATAAAAAATTGGTCTGCCGCGTCAATGATGCATTATGCAAGGGCTGCGGAGCCTGCGTGGGCGGTTGTCCCAGCGATGCCATTAGCCTGAAACATTATACTAACGAGCAACTGGTCGCCCAGATGGAAGGGATGCTGGCAGAATAAATATAGCGATAAAACACTATTGTTTTTATTCCGGAAGTGTTTAGAGTTCTGTCAGTATTGCACTTGACACTTCTTCAAAGCTATTGTTAAAATGAACAATGGTCAATTCAGGAGGACGAAGATTTACGCGATAATTGAAACCGGTGGTAAACAGTATAAAGTAACGCCCGGTCAGACTATAGAAGTCGAACGTCTGACGGCGTCGGAAGGCAGCCTGGTAGAACTCGATAAGGTTTTACTGTTAGCTGATGGAGAAAACATTTCTGTAGGCACACCCATCGTCGACGGGGCCAGAGTTATGGCCAAATCGATGGGTGAGCAGAAAGATGACAAGATAATCATCTTCAAATACAAGAATAAAGTACGCTATCGCAACAAGACCGGGCACCGCCAGATTCACACCAGACTAATGATTGATAAAATTCTTAAGCCGGGCGAGATAGCTGAGGCGGTCAAGAAACCGCGCCGCACCAGAAAGAAAGCAGTTGACACAGAACCGGCAGCAGAAGAGACGAAAGAGGTAAAAGAAAGTGGCTCATAAAAAAGGCGGCGGCAGTACCCAGTCCGGTCGCGATAGTGTATCGAAGCGTCACGGAGTTAAAAGATACGCCGGGCAAACCGTAAACGCGGGAGAAATCTTGGTTCGCCAGAAGGGCAGCCATATTCACGCCGGGGAAAACGTCGGTGTCGGTAAAGATTTCACTCTCTTCGCCCTGAAAGAAGGTGTGGTTAATTTCAAAGCAACCACGAACAATAGAAGGAAGGTCAGCGTTAAAGCTGAATAGATAAATGAAAGAAAAGATTCATCCGAAGTATTTCACAGACGCACAGATTATCTGCTCTTGCGGCAATACATGGACGACCGGTTCGACCAAAAAGACAACGCGGGTCGAACTGTGTAGCAAATGTCATCCTTACTTCACCGGCGAACAGCGTATCGTCGATACCGCCGGACGGGTAGAGAAATTCAAGAAACGCTACAAGTTGGCATAAAACCGGTAAACCGGATTTTAAGGCTCCTTCAGCCGAAGGAGCCTTTTTTATTGAGGTTCGTTTTGGCAGAGAAAAATTATTACGGCGGGCAGGCAGTCATCGAAGGGGTGATGATGCGGGGTAAAAAGACAATGGTTACAGCCGTGCGCCGGCCCAACGGAGAAATATCGGTTAATCCGCGGCCGCTATCGTCTATCTACACCGGCTGGGCCCGTAAAGCCCCGCTTATCCGCGGGATAATCGTGTTAATCGAATCGGTAGTGCTGGGTATCCAGACACTGATGCACTCTGCCAATATCGCACTGGAAGAAGAGAAAGAAGAAATATCGAAGGGCTATCTCTGGATTACCGTAATGATAGGTGCGGTGCTGGGCGTAGCTTTATTCTTCCTCGCCCCGTATTTTTTGACCCGGGCATTCAGTGTCGATATTAATAACCACCCGGTCTTATTTAACGTCATCGACGGCATACTCAGGCTGATTATTTTCCTAATCTACCTCTGGGCCGTCGGGAAAATGAAAGATATCAAACGCGTTTTTGCCTATCACGGAGCGGAACATAAAACGGTGAACGCTTACGAAGACGGCGTACCGCTCGATGTGGAATCCGTCCAGAAACACAGCACCGCTCACGTACGGTGCGGCACGAGCTTTTTATTTGTCGTACTGGCGCTTTCAATCGTGGTTTTTCTTTTATTTTCCATTATAATTCTGGCAACCGTCGGCAAACAGCCGCAGTGGATTATGATTATATCCCGTATTATTCTGGTACCCTTAATTGCTTCATTGGGATACGAACTGATTTACTTCGCAGGACGCCATTCCCATAACCGGTTTGTCAGAATGATACTGAAGCCCGGTCTCTGGCTGCAGGCTCTAACCACACGCGAACCGGACAACGGGCAGGTTGAAGTGGCCATTGCCGCACTGAAGAAAGTCATCGAGATAGATGAGGCAGGAGAAGCACCGGCCACACCGACCGCACCTTCCCCTGAAGCTACTTAACTATCCGGCTGATAGCTTTGAACTGCTCGCTGCCGGCCGTTTTCAGAAGTTCAAATAAAACCATCTCTACGCCGGTCAGCTTACCGCCCGCCTGTTCTATCCGGTGCAGTCCGAGTTGACGGTTTACCGGCGTCCTTGAAGATATGCCTTCCGTAACCGCCTGAACTTCATAGCCCGAATTAAGTAAATCGATAGCGGTCTGGTAAACGCAAACGTGTGATTCAATCCCCGTAATCAATATCTGACGGCGGTCTATCGCTTTCAATTCTTTGAGGAAATTAGTATCACCGCAGCAGCTAAAACTTGTCTTCGCCAAAGGCTTTGCGCCGGGGAGCAGCGCTATTATTTCAGGAACGGTCGGGCCGAGACCCTGCGGATACTGCTCCGTCATTAATACCGGGACATTTAGAACCTGCATTCCCTTTATTAATCGGCAAAGATTATCCAGCAGCTTTTCTTTCTCGTAGGTAACCCGCCAGAGTTTTTCCTGCACGTCGACAATTAGAAGGGCTGTGTTATTTACCGAAAGAAAAGGTGAATTAGCCATCAACCTGTATCTAAATATCCCCTTTTTCCACTTTCTGGAAGAAGCAGGTCTTGTTACCGGTGTGACAGACCGGACCGTGCGGTGTACCCTTAACTAAAATCGTGTCGTTATCGCAGTCGATCCAGACTTCTTTAACGTCGATAAAATTCCCGGAGGTCGCGCCCTTATGCCACAACTCTTTACGGCTGCGGCTATAGAACCACGCCTGTCCGTTTTCCAGAGTCAGTTTTAAAGACTCGGGATTCATATAACCGACCATCAATACTTCCCCGGTTTTCTCATCCTGAATAACCGCCGGCAGAAGTCCTTTATCATCGAGTTTTAACTGTTTTTTCATACTATTACTCTGTTTCCGCCCCAAATTTATTTACGGCCGCCAGGGCGCTTTTAAGATTAATCGCTCCGGTATAAATAGCTTTGCCGATAATCACACCTTCGGCACCGATTTTTTCTAGTAATTTTAAATGAGTTAACGATGCTATGCCCCCGGAGGCGATTACCGGCAGGCCGACCGATTCAATCAACTCGAAGGTCTGGGTAAAGTTAGGCTCCGTTAACGTTCCGTCCCGGCTGATATCCGTAAAAACAAAACGCTGCACGCCCAGTTTCGCCAAACCCCGGGCATACTCCAAAAGCTCCAGTTCGGTCTGCTGTTGCCAGCCGTGAATGGCTACTTTGCCTTCCCGGACATCGATACCGCCGACAATCATATCACCGAAGCGGTGACACGCCTCTTGAACCATTTCCGGTTTTTCCACCGCAATCGAGCCTACGATAACTCTATCGACATTGATTTTTATCAAATTTTCGATGGCTTCCATCGTCCGGATACCCCCGCCGACCTGTATCGGAGAAAAAGCCGCAATCAATTTTATGATTTCAATATTTTTTTGCTCCCCGGTTTCGGCACCGTCGAGGTCGATTACATGCAGCCGGGTTGCCCCGAGCGTGTGCCAGCGCATCGCCACGTCGACGGGGTCGTCGGAAAACCGGGTTTCTCTTTTAAAATCGCCTTGATAGAGACGAACCGCGCGGCCGCCCTTAATATCTATAGCCGGAATGATTTCCATTTTACTTTACCTCAGATTGTTCGTTTACTCGTGCACCAAGAGAAACAGGGAGGGTATTCGCCCTCCCTGTTAAAATTACCACGCCTTTATGGAGATTACAAGTTGATATTGGAGTATTTACGCCATGGCCGGGCGTTAAAGGCTTTGTTATTCTTATTCTTATCTTTGAGAATATCTAACGCACGGTTCAATATCTTCCGGGTTTCACTCGGCAGGATAATGTCATCGGTATAACCCCGTTCGGCACTGACATACGGATTCTCATATAGAGTGGAGTATTCTTCAATACGCTTCGCTTTCGTCTCAGCCGGATTCGGTGAGGTTTTAATTTCACGGGCAAAAATAACGCTGGCTGCCGTTTCCGCGCCGACGATGGTTATCTGAGCCGAAGGCCAGGCATAAACGAAATCCGCCCCGATTGATTTAT
>CAZJQF010000097.1:0-6190 GCA_964547925.1 uncultured Dehalococcoidales bacterium | reverse complement strand
TTATCGTCGTCGTCGTCGCGGTCATCGTCTTCATTATCGTTTGGTCCGTGATGCGGCGCAAAGTCCGACAGCTTCCTCCTCCGCCTCCTCCGGAAATGCCGCGCTCCAGATAAAACAACCTGTAAATTTAAACAAAAAAATATCAGGCTTACGCATCTGCGTAAGCCTGATACATTTCAGTGAAACCCCGGCAGCGGAACAGTTTACATAACGTTACAGACTGCGCGGTTTTGCCTTCTCCAGCATTACCGCCTGATATCCCGGTTCATTGCCCTTATTCCTCACCTTTACCAAGCCTTCGCGGAGCAGTCCGGATAAGCTTTTCTGTATCAACGGCCGGGAGCTGTAAATGTGCCTTTCTTCTACCAATTCCTGTACGGTAAAAGCGGTATTGGCGTTTTCTGTCAGGATGGCTAGAATACGGTTGGTTAAATCGTCGTGTCGGGGATTTTGCTGCATATCGCGACCTCCTGTTATTTTCTCGGCCGTATCAAGCAGAAGCGAATGTCATCTCGATTTCGTCCTCGTGAAGGATAATCTCTTTCTCTCTGCCGTTGACCATTATCGCCACGACGTAGACAAAGAAGAGCTCGCTGGCACGAGGCCCGATCCAGTAACACTTGGTAACCCGGCCGGTTCGCCCCACGTAAGGTTCCAGAGTGCAATCCCTCATCGAGGTTACCGAAATATCAGCCGGTTTGGCTACCACCACCTGTTGGCCTATTTTGTATTTAGGATTTGCCGGACTAACCATCTTTACCCCCGGTGCATAATCCCATTTTTACAAGGTCGTTGGAATTTTATTATATATCTCTTGTGATTATTGTCAATACCTTTTGGGGTAAAATCTCGAAATAACGACAAAATTACGGGTAATTACTCATGTCCGGATAAATAGATTATGCGGGGACCAATTAAATTTTACTTGATACCATCAACAAAATCTTTAACCGAATTAATGTCTTTCATCGTAGCGGTCGATTCCGGTTGGACAACTGCCATAAATGAATCGAACTGGGTCTTGGTTATTTTATTTGCAGTCCTTAACATTACCAGGCGATTAAGTAATTGCTGCTTTAATATTTTTTGGTACTCACCGTGGTAAAAACGGCGATGCCCGCCGTAACCCTGCAAAGTAACCCACTTACCGCAGTCCGGGCATTGTATAGCTTTTTTATTAGTAGGGGGAATATCAGAACGACTCATATAACAAATTATAGTATAAGACTTATAAGATTACAATATGTTTTTGCGGCATATTTTCGAATGAATCACTTTACATAATTTCTGGTCTTGTTTAATAAAAGCATTTAGTCTGTTTCTTTACCAGGTTTTCTCAATATCAAAGCGAATAAGTTAAATGGTTTTATTAATTTAATATCGATAACTCCAGCGATGTTACACTAATAGGCATAATTAATACGGAATACCATCAGTCGGCAGCTTAAATCCGGGTTTTCAGGCTCGTTTTGCCATATTGGCATTTTGAATACTATGTGACATAACATATATAGTACGCCCTTTATTTACTAGAATTTGCTCTTAGCTTACATAATATTAAGGTTTTTATTGTTTAATCAGACTATTGCCGGACTTAGTCCCTAAGATAAGGTTTAAACCATCTTAAGTCTTGATAATACTTCACTATTGCTTTGTTACCGCGTATGTTATAAAGTAAGGATAATGGCTACGGAATTACGCAGAACCGGCGGTCGCGTTATCTTATATACTAACGACGCGCGTTTTTATAAATACTTAAAGAAATTTGCTCTTACCAAGCACCAGGTACCTTACCTGCAAAACGGCAAAATCGTCGGTGTAGACCTGTATTTCGATAAAAAGCTACGCCGTACCGTACAGCGGATAAAAACCGGCCAAATGCTGTTGGACATATAAAACCATTGGGAAAGTTTTAAATGCCCTTATTTTTCGATTTTAGAGGCTTGTTATTCTCCGGTATTATCGATAGAAGCCATTTTAAGCTTTTCTTGTTCTAAAACCTTATTGATTGTTGCTAATAAACCTGCCAGACCCCATTTTTTAACTGCTGAAACTAAAACCGTATTTTCCGTAACGCCAAGGTTTTCTAGATTTAGTCCGTTTAAATAATTTAAGGCAGAATTTTCGTCCCAAGTTTTTTCTTTATCCAATAACGCATCAATTTGATTTAATGCCGTAATTCTTGGTTTTGCTTTTAAATTCAAATCCGAGAGAATAGTTTCTACGGTCTGACATTGCTCCGGCGCATTATGTGAAGTCAAATCTACAACATGAATGAGCAGGTCAGCTTCGGCAAGTTCTTCTAGAGTTGCTCGAAAAGCGGTAACTATAGTCGGCGGAAGTTTGCGGATGAACCCTACAGTATCACTCATTAAGATGATTTTGCCACCCGGTAACGCGACACGCCGTGTTGTAGGATCGAGCGTAGAAAATAGCTCATCCTTGGCCAGTACTCCGGCACGGCTCATAGCATTCAACAATGTGCTCTTACCGGCATTCGTGTAACCGACTAAAGATACGACAGATATCCCGGATTTATACCTTTTATACCTGTGCAGTTCACGCTCTCGTCTTACCTTCTCTACCTGGCCTTTTAACCGGCTGATACGGGTACGGATTAATCTACGGTCCGTCTCTAACTGGGATTCACCCGGACCGCGGGTACCGATACCGCCTCCCAGACGCTCCAAATGGCTCCACTGACCGGCCAGCCTGGGTAAAAGGTATTGATGTTGCGCCAATTCAACCTGTAATTTGCCTTCTCGAGTCCGGGCTCTCCGGGCAAAAATATCGAGAATTAATGCCGCACGGTCAATTATTTTAACGTTCAGGGCGTTTTCCAGGTTTTCCTGCTGCATCGGAGATAGTTCATCATCGAAAACCGCAACGGTATAACCGGTTTTGCCCTTCAGCTGCAGCAGTTCTTCTACCTTGCCTTTACCGAGATAAAAAGATTTATGAGGTTCCGGCATTTTTTGTGTGAGCTTACCGGCTACTATCGCACCGGCAGATTTGACTAACTGGGCCAGTTCTTCCAGAGAAACCTCTGTTGACCAGCCGGTAGAATTGTCCTTGGTATCGACAGCCACTAAAACGGCTTTTTCGGGACCCTCTTTGGTGATTATTATCGGGTGTTTCGTAATTTTGATATCTCCTTGATATTATGTTGAGTACTTTTATCCCGGTTTATGGTCGGCGATAAAACTCCGAACCAGATTAATACATTCTATCTCATAGTCGCCGGATATATTAAACCAGTGTATATCATCATCCTTCAATCGAAACCATAGATATTGCTGGCGAATATAACGGTGCGTCTCATATTTCATTTGTTGTGTAGCTTCAGCCAGACTAAGTTGTCCGTTTAAATAACGCCCGATTTGCCGGTAACCGATACTTGACATCGATGGTAACCCGGTATCGTAACCCATCTCAATCAATCTTTGTACTTCTTCAACCAGGCCATGATTAATCATTTCATCTACTCTGAAATCGACCCGACGGTATAACTCCTGTCTCTCCAGATGTAAACCAATAATCAAAGTTTGATATGGCGGAGCAAATTTTCTCTGTAGTTTCGAAAACTGGACACCCTGGCTGCGGTATACTTCCAACGCCCGGATAATCCGGCGGATGTTATGCGGGTCTATTTTCTTAGCCGCATCCGGGTCTATTTCTACCAATTCCGAATACAGCTTATCCGCTTCCCCGTTTTTCGCTCGTTCTTCTAGACGATTTCGATATTCCGCATCAGGTTGCACTCTGGGTATTTGCCATCCTTCGATAACCGCATGGAAATATTGTCCTGTGCCGCCCGTTAAAAAAGGAATCTTATCTCTCTTTTGAATTGAATCGATAGACTGAAAGGCGAGTTCCTGGTATTGGGCCAGGGATATATCCTCATCCGGATTCACGATATCGATTAAATGATGAGGCACCGGTATACGCTCTTCTGGTTTAAGTTTAGCTGTTCCTATATCCATATACCGGTAGACCTGGCGGCTGTCACAGTTGATAATTTCTCCATTAATCAATTGTGCCAGATTAATAGCTAGCTTGCTCTTCCCGGTACCTGTAGGACCAACTATCCCTATTAATAAATTGTGCATTCGCTTCTTAAGCAGAATTATAGCTGATTGGAATGAGAAGACCAAATAAAAAGAGGGGGTTATTAACTACCCCCTCTAGAATTTCTTGGGAGCCAGGGCATCTCACCCTTGGACTTTTTTGACCGGACTCTTAATTCACCGTGGCTGGATTTACCTTTGCCTTTGGAAGCGGAACCAGTATTTTCATACTGTCCCGTTCAGTAACCTTAGCGTATATTCTTTCGCCACTCCCACTTTTAAGTATATTCTACTTTAAAATAATAAGCAAATCTATCAAATTCGAGTAGTTATGGGCTGATAAACTGTCCTAAGAATAAAGGCCAGACTACGATACCCAAAATGATTTTCCACCAAACCAGCCCCGCGTATCCGATAGTAAAGAGCCAACCGATAAACCAGATAACCCCCGCCAGGCTTGCAGCCGTTTGTCCCCTGTGTTTTCCTTCCGACATTTTAACTCTCCTTTAAATATTATGTTAACTTATTCAGCGTGGATGCGTACTTGTGCTTCAGCGCTATCGACATCGATTTCGGTATCAGAAAGCGCTGATATGAGCTCCGCCAAATCTTCATCCTTGATATCACGAATATCAAAATTAAACCCTTTGTCTTTCATTGCTTTATTAACGTCCTCAGACACCTGCTCCGGAATTAATGCTCTCAGCTTCATTCCGGCACGGATTAATCCGACCGGCACCCGTATGTTAACACGACCGTGTTCGTAATCCTTGCAACCTTCTTTGGGGTCAACCCGTACATAAAGATATTTAGGCATTGCTTTCGTTTCGCTTTTTATGCTGCTGTTTCCGGTTGAGGAGTCTTTATCCACCAGGGATAGCAGCCGTGTGGCTTCTTCAACCGAGATTTTACCTTCGGCCAGCATTTGTAATATCCGCTTTTGATTATCACTCATATACACACCTCAAAAAGTTAAATAAATACGATTTCTACCCGTTTTTCTTCCCCGCCTACATCTACCGTCAGTCCCCGTAATTGGGATATTATTCTGAATAGTGCCGGGAAAAACAGGAAAAACGGTCGCCACCAGCCCAATTCCCAGGTGAATATTAATGCAAGAAGTGCGAAAGGTAAAATAATTATAAAGATTGCCAGCAATATAATTAGAATAATCGGTCCGATGATAAATAATGGCAGCCAAATGGGAAATGATTCGTCTTCATTCTCAATTCTAATTTTTAATAGATAAGGCCAATTCATTTTGATAACCTCTCTATCGCTTCCTGGGCTGTTATCTCTCCCCGCTCCAGATTAGCTAAGATTTCTTCCTTTTTAGGAATAACCATGTTTTCTACAAATTGTAGCTGGCCGGCAATCTTACTCAACCGATTTTTTACGGTCGGATAGCTAATTCCAAAAACGCGTTCCATTTCCTTAATCGACCCGTCACTCTTAATAAAAGCCATAATAAAAACTTGATCTTCTGCCGATAATTTCGCCAGTGGAGGTAACTCAAATTCTCCTTCTACCGCGATGCCGCTGTCGGCTAACCGGACTCGTTCGATTATCAACGGTGCTCCCTGTGTTACTCTGGTTAATTCCTGCCAATCTTTCATTTTCAACTTGTCTTACCTTCGGTAATAATATTATTAATCAAGTTATTTATTTTTACAAGTATTATAATATTATTATTTAATATTGTCAATACCTATATTAATTTTATTAATTTTTAGACAAATAGTTATAAGACATGGATTATTAGTGAAAATACGAAAAACAATGATGGGAATGATTTTCTATAGGAAAAAGATGCCGGTATCTATTTTAATAATTGCAGGTTATTTTGTAATTTGAGAGGTTTGTTTGACAATGCTGATGAATTGCTCCGCTTTTAAGCTGGCCCCGCCCACCAGTCCGCCGTCAATCTCCGGTTGTTTCATCAAGTCGGCAATATTCTCCGGGGTCACACTACCGCCATATAAAATACGAGTCTTACCGGAAGCGTCGGGACCATATTTTTCGCTGAGGATTTTTCTTATATAACCGATGGTTTTATTAGCCTGTGCACTGGTAGCAGCCTTTCCTGTTCCTATAGCCCAAACCGGCTCGTAAGCAATAACCAT
>CAZJQF010000096.1:3829-6608 GCA_964547925.1 uncultured Dehalococcoidales bacterium | reverse complement strand
ACAAAACAGGTTGGAGGTGTGCGATGACAGTCTACGCAACTCTGATACGGATGACCGCGGAAGAAATCACCGGTATGACGAATGCCCAGAAAGCTTTGAACGAAGCGGATCGGGTCGCGGCTGCCACCGGGATTAAGATAATCGGCAGCTACGCCACGTTAGGCCCTTATGACGTTATGCTGATTTACGATGCTCCGAATGAGAAAGTCGCCGCCAATATGTCCATGAGCATTATGGCCAAACTGGGCGGCCATCCGGAGACCTGGACGCTGATTCCGGCCAGTGAGATACCCAAAATTGTAGATAACAACAGAAGGTAGTTTACTTCTTCAGTTGATAATCGAACTGCTCGAAACCTGAGAAGAAGAGTTTAATTTCAATCTCGGCGTTCTGCGGCGAATCGGAGCCGTGGACGGAATTGCGTTCGATATTCTCGCCGAAATCGGCGCGGATTGTTCCCTTTTCCGCTTTGGCCGGGTCGGTAGCTCCCATCGTTTTGCGGGCACGTTCGATGGCTTTTTCACCCTCCCAGACCATCGCGACAATCGGCGAGGAAGTAATATAGTCTATAAGCCCGGCGAAGAAAGGCTTGCCCGCGTGTACGGCATAGTGTCTGCCGGCCATTTCCTTGCTCAAATGCAGCATTTTTAAAGCGACCAGTCTCAGACCGGCCTTTTCAAAGCGGTCGATAATCGCGCCGTTGAGTCCTCTGATGACCGCGTCCGGTTTAATTAAAATTAAAGTCCTTTCCATTTTCCTCCTTTTTATTCACCCTCACCCTAGCCCTCTCCCATCAAGGGAGAGGGGAATAGAGATATTGTTAAGTTTTCATTTAATTGTCATTCTGATTCTTTACTATTCACTAATATAGTAGTCCTCTCGCCCCTTAGCGGGAGAGAGTTAGAGAGAGGATTCTGACCTTTCAACCCCTCATCCCAGGGCAGCCACGGGGGGCTGCCCCTACAGTAATTTCCTTATAAGCTCGTTGCTCATAGCTCACAACTGACCGCTCAATCCTATTGAATTATTGGTAGTATTTGACATTGGTAGTATTATTTATTGACCAATTTCTCTAAAGACTTTACCGTTAGTTCGGCCAGGCTGTCAACAATGACATCGGCCTCTGCCAGCAGCTCTTTCGGGTTCGTAGTGGTTACTCCGATACAATACATGCCCGCCCGTTTGGCGCCTTTTACCCCGGCTACGGCATCCTCGACGACAATGCAGATTTCCGGTTTCACGCCCAACTTTTGGGCGGCGAGTAAATATATCTGCGGGCTGGGCTTGCTTTCGGTGACTTCCCGCCCGTAGACGAACTGCTGAAAATGGTCCAGAATGCCGAGTGTGCCGAGTAGCAGCCGGATATTGGTTACCGGTGCCGAGGAGGCGATCGCCATTTTTACCCCGGCATTATTTAGAGCCGCGAGGAGTTCCATCGCGCCCGGACAGGGCTTGATGTGGTTCCGTACGATTTCCGCGAAGTTTTCCTCTTTGTCCTTGGCCATTTGTTCGATTTCAGCCTGCGGGACGGCCTCCCCCATTATCGAGCGGACGATGGCATCGTTCCGCATCCCGAATCTCGACTTGAAATCAGCCTCGGTGAATTTAACGCCGCGCTTACCGAAGGCATATTGCCACGATTGAAAATGCTCTTTCTCGGTGTTGACGATGACGCCGTCCATGTCCCAGATGGTAGCAAATTTATTATTTTCCGGCATCGCGCGGCCCGCCTGCTTTAATAATATAAACGGAGTTGCATTCGGCAATAACGGTGCCGTCTTTAGTTTTAATATCCGCGTAAGCTTCGAAGCGTTTGGTATTCTCGCGGGTGATGGTACCGGTGATAATTAAGGGGACGCCGATATGGGCGGGGTTGCGGAACAGCACTTCCATTCTGGCGGTAACCATATCGATGCCCTTTTCCAGCGCGCTCCAGCCGGCCGCTTCATCGAGCATCGTTGCCAGCAGGCCCCCGTGCACGACACCCGGCCAGCCGGCGTGCATTTCTCCGGGGGTGAATTCCGCTATGGCGGATTTCCCGTCCCACCTGAATTTCATTTTCAATCCGTAGGGATTACTCTCGCCGCAGCCGAAGCATTTATTCCAGCGGCTGCGGGCGAATTCGCTGTGGTTCTCCATGATGACTCCTTGCGTAATATAGTTTACAGTTCACAGTTTTAAGTTTATAAGGAAGATTTCTTTGTCATTCTGAATTCTTCACTAAAGGTGAAGATGAAGAATCTCGCTTAACTTTTTCCTGAGACTACCTGCCCATAAATGGTTATTCTCAGAGAGCCTCCTGCGGCTGCCCATTTTGGTGGGTTTCGCTTCGCTATACCCACCCTACTTAGCTTTACTGTTAATAAATTGGTCGCCTCGCCTTATTTAATTTAGTTCCCTCTCCCTTGATGGGAGAGAGGACTAGTTTTAACTACGTATGTTTCCGTTCCGTAATGGGTGGTTTTCTTAAATATAAAGGCTGCAAAGTCGCCGGGTTATCCAGCTCCCCCGCTTTTAACCTTATCGCTCCGAGTTCGGCTAAAAAGGCTGCCCGCCTTGTTAAGGCGATAAACGGTGGGATGACCGCCTTCGCTCCGAGTTTTTCCGTGATAATTTCTGCAACCTGCGGTATATATTCCCCGCAAAAAACGGTTTTCGTCTGTATTTCACTGATTAAAACATCGAGCGTGGTTATGTGTTCGGCGGTGACCTGCTGCCACTTGCCCCGTTTTTCCTGGTAAACGGCCGCGGCGATTTCACTGCGTCCGGCCCCGGCAAT
>CAZJQF010000096.1:0-3729 GCA_964547925.1 uncultured Dehalococcoidales bacterium | reverse complement strand
TTCGTTATCGTTCAAATAGTTTATCTGCACGAGCATATTTTCTTCGGGCAAAATCGCCAGTCCCTTTTCCGCCCACTCTACCACGCAGACGCCCTTTCCGTAGAAATAATCGTCCAGTCCCAGATCGGCGATTTCCTCGAGGTGGTCGAGGCGGTAAAGGTCGATGTGGTAAAGCATCAGCCGCCCTTTAAGCTCCCGCATTAAAACGAAGGTCGGGCTGGCGGCGTATTCGGTGCTGCCCAGTCCCCAGGCGATGCCCTGCGTCAGGCAGGTTTTGCCGGCACCGAGCTGTCCGGAGAGCAGATAAACATCACCGGGCTGTGCCAGTTTGCCCAGCTGTTTGCCCAGTGCCTGCGTTTCTTCCGGACTGCGGGTAATTATTTCCAGAGTGTTCATTTCGAGACGAAGTGCTCCCAGCCTTTCTGGCTCAGTTTTAACGGTTTCCCGGCCGCATCGACCACGGTTACGCTGCATTCTTTACCGGCGCTTATCTCCCCGATAACGGTAACCGGGCATCCGGCTTTTTTCGAAACATTTTTAACGGCTTCCGCCGTACCGGTAAATAATAATTCGTAATCCTCGCCGCCGGATAGTGCCATCAATATGGCTTTCTTCCCGAATACTGCGGCCACTTCCGGAGCGACAGGCAGTTTTTCCGCCACGACGCGGGCGCTGACGTGTGAGGCTTTACAGATATGCGTCAGGTCGCTAAGCAGTCCATCGCTGACATCGATGGCGGTCTTAATGCCGGATTTCAATAAAAGCTGTCCTTCCGCCAGACGCGGTTCCGGTCTGAGGAAGGCTCTTTTCGCGGCCGTAGCATTCCGGCCGGTTTTGGTTTTACTGCGGATAATCTCATATCCGGCTGCCGCGGAACCCAGACAGCCGGTTACCGCAATCAAATCGCCGGGCCGGGCGGCACTGCGGGTCAATAGAATTTTACTCTTGCCCATACTGCCCAGAACGGTTACGGTTACGGAAATGCGGGGCGTGCTGTCCGTATCGCCGCCGATGATGGCGACGCCGTATTGCTTCGCCGGCTTCAGCATGCCCTTATATAACGATAGTACGTCATCGACCTCGGTTTCCGGCGGCACGGCCAGAGACACGAGGGCATATTTCGGTATGCCGCCCATTGCAGCGATATCGCTCAGATTGATGGCGAGGGCTTTCCAGCCTAAATCCTCCCAACCGAACATCCCGCGCTGGAAATGGACGCCTTCCACCAGCGCGTCCACCTTTGCCAACTGGATGGAATCGTCCCCCTGCCAGGCGGCGGTATCATCCCCGACGCCCAAAATCAGCTTCTGCCAGGCTTCCGAATCATCCCGGGATTTCTCAATCATTTTCCCGAGGCGCTCGACCAGCCCGAACTCGCCTAATGCGGACACTTTCATAGCTGAATTATAGCAGGCGTGAGAACGCTTTTTCCAGAATTAATCGGGAAATCAAGATAAAACTGTTAATTAAAATACGTATTAACTATTAATAAAATGGGTAATTACACTTATATCATAAAAACATCCTAATTCTTATAATAAGACTTTAAAAAGGTCGGTATTTTATAGATATTATGCAAACACGAATTTAATCCGGAAACGATTGCAGGAGGATACAGTATGAGTGGAGATAACAGGCAGCCGTCAATGGATAACATTCACGAACATTCCGCCGGCAGAGGCACATCAAACCAAGACTGGTGGCCGAACCGGTTACGGCTGGATATATTACACCAGCATTCCGCCAAGTCCAATCCGATGGGCGAGGATTTCAACTACGCCAAAGAGTTCGCGAGTCTTGATTTAAAGGCGGTAAAGAAAGACCTCGGGGGACTGATGACTAAATCGCAGGCATGGTGGCCGGCGGACTTCGGCCATTACGGGCCCCTTTTCATCCGTATGGCCTGGCACAGCGCGGGCACGTATCGTATCGGTGACGGCCGCGGCGGTGCCGGTGCAGGTCAGCAGCGTTTCCCGCCGCTCAACAGTTGGCCCGACAATGCGAATCTCGATAAGGCACGCCGGCTGCTCTGGCCTATCAAGCAAAAATACGGCCGGAAGATATCCTGGTCCGACCTGATGATTCTGGCGGGCAACGTCGCTCTGGAGTCGATGGGATTTAAAACCTTCGGCTTTGCCGGTGGACGTGAGGATGTCTGGGAACCGGATGAAAGCGTCTACTGGGGTTCCGAAACCACCTGGCTGGGGGACAAACGCTATTCCGGGGAGAGGAACCTGGAAAATCCGCTTGCTGCCGTGCAGATGGGACTTATTTATGTTAACCCGGAAGGCCCCAGCGGCAATCCGGACCCGGTTGCGGCGGCTAAGGATATCCGGGAGGTTTTCGCCCGTATGGCGATGAACGACGAGGAGACGGTGGCTCTTATCGCAGGCGGCCACGCCTTCGGGAAAACCCACGGCGCCGGTGATGCGTCGCTCGTAGGCCCCGAACCGGAAGCAGCACCGATAGAGGAGCAGGGTCTCGGCTGGAAGAGTAAATTCGGCACGGGCAAGGGCGACGACACGATTACCGGCGGTCCGGAAGTCATCTGGACGAACACGCCGACAAAATGGAGCAATAACTTTTTCAGGATTCTGTTTAGCTTCGAATGGGAATTGACTAAAAGCCCCGCCGGTGCATACCAGTGGAAGCCGAAGGGAGGTGCCGGGGCCGGCACCGTACCGGACCCGCACGACCCGTCTAAACGCCGCTCGCCGGGTATGCTGACCACCGACCTTGCTCTGCGTTTCGACCCTGTTTACGAAAAAATTTCGAGGCGTTTTTACGAGCATCCGGAACAGTTAGCCGATGCTTTCGCGCGGGCGTGGTTCAAGCTGACGCACCGTGATATGGGACCCCGCTCCCGCTATATCGGCCCGGAGGTCCCGGCGGAAGAGCTAATCTGGCAAGACCCCATACCGACCGTCGATCATAAGCTAATCGGGGCGCGGGATATTACCGCTCTGAAACGCAAGATTTTAGCCTCCGGTTTGTCGGTATCGGAGCTGGTTTCGACCGCCTGGGCTTCGGCGTCTACCTTCCGCGGCTCCGACAAGCGCGGCGGTGCCAACGGTGCCCGCATACGGCTGGCGCCGCAAAAAGACTGGGAAGTCAACGAACCCAAACGCCTGGCGAAGGTGCTTAAAATATTCGAGGGGATCAGAAGCGGTTTCAACAAAACCCGGTCCGGCGGTAAAAAGGTATCGCTGGCCGACCTGATAGTTCTGGGCGGCTGTGCGGGTGTCGAAGCGGCCGCCAAAAAAGCCGGCTACGACATAACGGTTCCCTTCACCCCGGGACGGATGGACGCCTCGCAAAAACAGACCGATGTGGTCTCGTTCGCCGTGCTCGAGCCGAAAGCGGACGGTTTCCGCAACTACCTGAAGACGAGATTCTCCGTATCGGCTGAGGAGCTGCTGGTCGATAAAACCCAACTGCTGACCCTGACCGCACCCGAAATGACGGTACTCTTGGGCGGTATGCGCGTTTTAAATGCCAACTTCAAGAAGTCCCTGCACGGAGTTTTTACTAAACGGCCGGAGACGCTTACTAACGACTTTTTCGTAAACCTGCTCGATATGGGTACGGAGTGGCGGGCGGCTTCAGAAGATAAGGACGTATTCGAGGGCCGCGATCGTGCGACGGGCGAGCTCAAGTGGACCGGTACGCGTGTCGATTTGATTTTCGGTTCGAACTCCCAGCTCCGGGCGCTGGCGGAGGTCTATGCCG
>CAZJQF010000095.1:0-6620 GCA_964547925.1 uncultured Dehalococcoidales bacterium | reverse complement strand
GCCGCCCGCCATATCGAAGGTCATGTCATAATGTACGCTGACAGAGTCACCGGCTCGATGCAGCGGGCGATAGATGAGGTTGCCCGCCGCCGGAAAATCCAGGTCGATTATAATAAAGAAAACGGCATTACCCCGCAAAGTATTAAAAAAGCCATACGGGATATTACCGAGCGTGTAAAAGTGGCTGAAGCTAAAGCGGCTTACACCGCTGAAAAACCGGCCACGAAAGAAGATGTCATGCGGTTGATTAAAGACCTGGAAACCCAGATGAAACTGGCCGCCCATAACCTGGAATTTGAGAAGGCCGCCCTGTTACGCGACCGCATTTTCGACCTGCGTAAAGAATTCGAACCGGTAGAGATAAAAAAGAGTAAAGATCAAAAATAATAAATAAAATGACAAACGAAAAAGAAACCGAGGCAACCCGCCAGGAACGCCGCGAAAAGAAGCTCCGCAAGAAGCGGGAAAAGATGCCCCAGCACGGTAAAACTTTGGGACAAATCTACAAAAACGCCGTCACGAAAAAGGCGAAGGGAAAATAAATTAATCTGGACGGTATCCCGGAGCGGGTGTATACTCTTAATAGGAGATATCTGATGGAGCGTAAGTTTGAAGCAACAATTGAAAAACGCGACAAGTGGTATATCGGCTGGGTTGACGCAGTTCCCGGTGCTTTCAGTCAGGGGAAAACGATAAAAGAAGTTGAAGAAAACCTGAAAGAAGCTGTGCAACTCATTCTGGAAAGCCAAATTGAACTCAAAGATAAAGGCATTCCGGAGAAAATTTTAAAAAGAACGATTATGGTCCAAGTTTAAATAGATATCATGAAACGCCGCGACCTGATTAATCACCTGGAAAAATATAAATGTATCTTACATCGTGAAGGTGCCCGGCATTCGGTCTTTTTAAATCCTGATAATGGTCACTTAACTGCGGTTCCTCGTCATCGCGAAATCGAAATCCACCTGGCTATCAAAATTTGCCGGCAGCTTGATATTACTTTACCCGAGGCGAAGGCCTAATATCATTTAAAGAATTGATATTAACTACACGGATAATAAAGCCGCTACGGAAATATCCTCATCCAGGTCTGCCCAGTGAATCCCGTATCCCCCGCCGATTAGCCGCCAGTTCTTCCGCTGTGCCGCCGTAGCGTCACGCAGCTTCGGAAACCATTCCAGCGGTACGCTGATTTCCCGCCCGTCGAGGAGACGGACGTGAATCATATCATCACCCACCCTGACATCGGAGGCTTTAGCTTCAATTTTCTGCGGCGAAATACCCATTCCACTTCTCATTGAGAGACTTTATATTTGTGTTAATCAAGTCTCTTATCTCTCCAAGTTCTTTAACATCATAGCCGATGGACTTTTCCATCTCTACCGGCTTTAGCTGAAACCGGGCATATTTGTTACCCGACTCGATATGGATATGGGGTGAATTGGCTCTATCATTACGGAAGAGAAAAAAACGAAAACCTTTAGATTGAAATATTGTCGGCATTTAATGCAGGTCTTCCCCTTCTTCATCCCGCATTGTATCCACACCCTCTTTTTCCAGTTGGTCCATAATCCGGGCTGCCCGGGGATAGCCGATACGCAGCCGCCGCTGCAGGAACGAGGTTGAAATATGCTCGTGCTCTTTGGCCAGTTTGCGGGCTTCCTCCAACATGGGGTCGCCGGCCTCGTCTTCTTTCTTCACGGCCAGAGTTATTTCTTCGATGTTTAACGGGGCTTTTCTTTCTTTCTGCTGTTGGCTGTTCCAGAAATAAACCAGCCGCTCTACTTCCGGGTCGGACATATAACAGCCCTGTAAACGCTTGGGTTTATCCGCATCGGTAGGTGCGTAAAGCATATCGCCTTTACCTAACAGCTTCTCCGCGCCGACACTGTCCAGAATCGTGCGGGAGTCCACCTGAGAAGTAACCGCAAAGCTGATACGCGTGGGGAAGTTGGCTTTAATCAAACCGGTAATAACGTCCACCGAAGGACGCTGCGTAGCGACGACGAGATGAATACCGGTCGCCCGGGCTAACTGGGCCAGACGGCAGAGATTATGCTCGACCTCGTTGCCCGCTGTCATCATTAGGTCGGCCAGTTCGTCGATGACGAGAACCAGGAAAGGCATCCTTTGCTCGCCGGTCTTAGTCTTGTTATAACCTTCGACATTACGGACATTAGCCGTAGCCATCACCTTATACCGCCGGTCCATCTCCTGACTGAGCCAGCGTAAAGCAATAATAGCCTTTTCCGTATCGACAATTACCGGTGCCGCCATATGCGGGATACTGTTAAACGGCGTAAGTTCAACCCGTTTGGGGTCAATCATCAGGAACTGGGCTTCATCAGGGGTATTGTGCAACAACAGGCTGCAAATAATCGTATTCAAACAGACCGTCTTGCCGCTGCCGGTCGCTCCGGCTATCAATAAATGAGGCATACGGGTTAAATCTGCGGATACCGCTTCACCGCCGGCCCCTTTTCCCAACCCCAGTGCCATCTTGGATTTAGATTTAAGCTTTTGAAAAGAACTGGTCTCTATAACGTCCCTGAGGCTAACCACACTTGAAATAACGTTGGGGACTTCAATACCGACAATACCCTTGCCGGGTACGGGGGCTTCGATACGTAAACTTGGCGCGGACAAAGTCAGAGCAAGGTCGTTAGCCAGAGAAGTAATGCGGTCGACTTTAACCCGGGTTCGTGAAATTTCTTCCTGCCTGACTTTAGGGTTACCGTCGCGGTCTTTCTCTTTGATTTCACGATATTTTCTATCCCAGCCGGGTTCAATGCCGAACTGGGTTACCGTGGGCCCCGGGTTTATCTGAACGACCTTTCCCTCGACACCATAGCTTTCCAGGGCCTGTTCGATAAGCTTCGCCCGTTTTTCATTGTCCGCCGGGCTCAGTTCCACTTCTACGGCATGGTCTAATATCTCGATAGGCGGCAGCTTCCAACCATCAACGGTAACCAATGATGCAGACTCACCGTATTTCTTCCAGACATCCTGGGCAACCTGTTTCAAGTCTTCCGGAGATTGGGGTGGAGGTGCTTGTTTTACAAGCTCAGGAGCCGGTTTCACATCCTGTTTTAACGGAGGAGAAACAATAGGTTCGGTAGGAATGAACAACTTCTTAACCGGTTTGAAAAAGCCGCCGGTTTTAGTTTTTTCCGGAGGCATTACTTTCGGAGTAGCTTTTAATGATTCCGCATAAGTCGGAGAGGAACCAGTCTCGATAACCGGTTCCCGGCGAGTTCTCCGGAACGCCCAGCGGAAAAAAGCGGCAATAGCACGGGAACTGTTCACCGGCATTAATAAAAAGATGCCGAAAATAAAATAACCGATGATACGTAACACGCCCCAGCCGGTTTTTGCACCGATCAGGAATAGTCCGAAGTCACCACCCTGATTTAGAAACCCGAGAATGCCCCAGACGGCGAAGACAAGCCCGACTGCTCCTACTATTTGACCGGCAATTTTTAACCCGCGCAGGAAAGCCGGCACCCGCTTAATTAAAATAATTATGGTTAAGATGAAGATAAATAAGACAATAAGGATTAAGCCCCAACCCAACGCATCCCAAATGTTCGCGGCCGCCGAGTTAAGACCACCGGTTATCTCCTTCCAAAAAAGCCAGACGACCAGTCCGGCGACAATAACCAACAGCGTTATCCAGACCGGTTTCCGCCCGAGGAAGTTAAAGAAACCGTTCTTATGATTCCCATCTCTTTTTGGCATTACCTACACCTTAACGATAACCGGTATTATCATCGGATGGCGGTGCGTCCGCTCATAAAAGAAGTTTTTCAAAACTTCCCGGACTTTATCGTTATTGATACTATCCTCGGTATTTTCCTCTATATTGTCAAGTTCTTTAGCCAGTATATGGCTGCTTTTTTCCAATAAATCCCTAAATTCCCCGGAGTCGATGAAGCCTCTCGAAACGATATCCGGAAGACCGACCAATTTACCGGTCTCTTTATTCAGGGCGACGATGGCGACAACAATGCCGTCCCGCGACATCATCCGGCGGTTGTGTAATTCCAAATCGCCGATATCACCGACGCTCAAACCATCGACGTAAATATCTTCGGTTTTTACCCGGCCGGCTACCCTCGCCGAATTGGAATCCAATTCCAGAATATCGCCGTCACCGAGAATAAAAGTATTTTCCTTCGGGATGCCTACGGCATGGGCTAATTTGGCATGAAAACTCAAATGCCGGAATTCGCCGTGGACCGGCATAAAATATTTCGGCCTTACCAGATTTAATATCAGTTTCAGTTCTTCCTGGCTAGCATGTCCGTGAACGTGTACCTGAGCTACTCTGTCATAGAATACCTGAGCTCCCCGCCGGAAAAGACTATCCACCGTGCGGTTGACCAGTGCCTCGTTACCGGGAACCGGAGTTGCCGAAATAATGACCGTATCACCTCTAATTATGTGAACCTGCCGGTTATCTTTATTAAGCATACGGACGAGTGCCGATGTCGGTTCTCCCTGGCTGCCCGTGGTAATCAGACAGACTTTTTCCTGCGGTAAATTGTGCAATTCTTCAATACGGCCCAGGATTCCTTCCGGTACGTTCAAATAGCCGAGGTCCATCGCCATGTGAGCGGTATCGGTCATACTACGTCCGACGATAAAGACACGCCGGCCGTATTTGGCCGCCGAGTTGATGACCTGTTGAACACGGGAAACGAGAGATGAAAACGTAGTCACGATTACCCGGCCCGGAGCTTCCGCCATAATCCGGTCGAGTGATTCGCCGACAACCATTTCGGAAGGGGTATACCCCGGTAATTCGGCATATGTGGAATCGGAAAGCAAAAGCATAACACCCTGGGCACCCAGCTGCGCCAACCGCACCAAATCGGTCGGCTTGCCGTCTACCGGGGTATAATCCAGTTTGAAATCACCGCTATGTACTACAATACCGGCGGGAGTATAAATAATGAGACCGCTCGAGTCGGGGATACTGTGGCAAACCGAGAAAAATTCCACGCGGAATTTTCCCAGCATAACCTGACCGCCGGGCGGTACCACGTGTGTTTTAGCTTCAACACGCGTCCGGTGTTCCTTTAATTTGACGGATATCAAGCCCTGAGTCAGCTTCGTGGAATATACCGGAACGTTTATCTCGGATAAAATATAAGGTAAAGCACCGATATGGTCCTCGTGACCGTGGGTAATAACAATGCCCCGTACCTTATCTTTTTTATCCTCGAGATACGAAATGTCCGGGATAACGAGGTCGATTCCCAGCATTTCTTCGCCGGGAAACATCAACCCTGCATCGACGATGATGATATCATTTTCGTATTCCATCACCGTCATATTTTTGCCGATTTCGCCCAATCCGCCGAGGGGTATAATTTTTAATTTTGAGCTCGTAAATACCTCACTTAGAACATTTTTAATTGTTCAGACTGAGGAGGTTCTTCTTTCTCCTCAGGAATTTCCTTCTTTTCCACCAGCAGCGGCGGAATTTTCAAGATATCGGCTTCAAGAGTCTGCCGCAGACTTTGCTGGTGCAATGCCGCCGCGGGATGATACATGGCAAAATAAATCACACCGTTCGCCTGCATTGCCGTGCCGTGTATTTTACCGATACTTTTACCCGGGAAAAATTTAGCCATGGAATAACGGCCGAGCGTTACTATCATCTTCGGACGAATCAACTCGATTTGCCGTTCCAAAATTTTGCTGCAGTTTTCAATTTCCCCCGGCAAAGGTTCCCGGTTATTGGGCGGGCGGCATTTGATAACATTAGCAATATAAACCTGCTGCCGTTTTAAACCTATCAATGCCAGCAGTTTATCCAAAAATTGTCCGGCCGGACCCACAAAGGGTCGCCCCAGCTGGTCTTCGTGAAAACCCGGGGCTTCGCCGATAAACAAAATTTCCGCATTTTCGGCACCTTCTCCGGGGACGACTTTGGTTCTTAATTTGGCTATTTCACACTGCCGGCAGGCAGCAACTTCCTTATAAAGCTCGGTTAAATCAGACATGTAACAGCCTCGACTTGATAATAACACGGCAGCTATATCAAGTCAAAAGTTTGTTACCCATTATTTTCCCGTATCTTCAAGAAAAAAATGACGGCGGACAGCTAACTGCGGAAAGCTAATAAATACTTGACGTTGAAATGTGGATTAATATTCGATATAATTTTCTAAGCTGATGGTAGGAAGAACATAGGAGTGTAGCTCAGCAGGTAGAGCAGCGGTCTCCAAAACCGCCGGTCGCGGGTTCGATTCCTGCCACTCCTGCCATTAACGCCGGGGTGGCGGAAGCTGGTAGACGCGCTAGCTTGAGGGGCTAGTGAACGTAAGTTCATGAGGGTTCAAATCCCTCCTCCGGCACCAGTAACGAGCGGAAGTAATTCAGTGGTAGAATGCCTCCTTGCCAAGGAGGATGTCGCGAGTTCGAGTCTCGTCTTCCGCTCCAATTTTTTTCAACATAATATGTCTTCATGTATCAATTACAGGTTAAACCGGTTAGACTCCCGGTAAACTTGAAACTTCTGACTGTATATTCTAGACTGAAAACTACTTGTGGTAGATGGCGACGTAGCCAAGTGGTAAGGCAGGGGTCTGCAAAACCCCCATTCAGCGGTT
>CAZJQF010000094.1:1956-6638 GCA_964547925.1 uncultured Dehalococcoidales bacterium | reverse complement strand
CCGATTACATTATCATTACATACGGGACAAAGTCGCAATGACAATTTGTTCTCAGGCTTTCGCCGGTATAGTTACGTGATAGCCCCTTCAATTGACATCGTATAGATAAGAAGACTAAGGTCAAGGTAATGAAGATTCAAAGGTCTATTGAAATTTCCGCGGCGGTTGAAAAAATCTGGCTTTTACTGGTGGAACCGGCAAGCATCAAGAAATGGTGCGGCCCGGTGCAAAAAATATTCTATACGAGTCAGCAACACGGCGGGATAGGGACTTCGTTTTATTTCGAAGAGAGGGCAGCGGGTGTGCTGATGAAGCTGCACCTCGTGGTTACGGAATGGATGGTTAACCGCAATGTGGCTTATAAGATGACCTCCGGGAATCTGGTTCACGGCTATGAACAGAGATACACCGTTGAACCGGTATCGAAAGGGATCAAGGTTACCTGTTTTGAGAACGTTACATTGCTTTGGGGTATTTTGGGCAAGATTTTCGGGATATTCCGCAGGCCTGTTTCCAATGCCCATCTGGAAGGGATGCTCTTTAATTTGAAATGTTTGGCAGAGAAACCGGCAGTATGAACGGGACAAACCGCATTAATATTAAGCCGGGACTGCGTGTCTCGATAGTATTAAAGGAAAACCAGAAATCCGGCAAACTAACGGAAGGTATCGTTAAAGATATTCTAACCAATTCGTCGGTGCATCCCCACGGCATAAAAGTGCGATTGGAAAACGGATTGGTAGGCCGGGTTAAAGAGATAAAAGCCTGAGGTCAGGTTTCAGCATGTTTTGGCCTGTTTGATAATATTTCTCATCCCGAAACCGTAAATCAGGCTGATGATGATAATAGCGATACCTACCGCGCCAAAGGCGGTTTTATAGCTGAAGGCACTAATCAGCAAACCGGTAACCATCGGGCCGGCGGATTGCCCGATATCCATGATACTGGAGAGGATGCCCATCGCGCCGCCGCGGCAATAGATGGTGGAAAGGTCGGCGACCAGTGCCGAAGTCGAGGCGGTGACGGTTGCCAGTCCCAGACCGAATAACACGATTAATACAATCAGAACGATATAATTGGGAGAAAACATCAAAAGGCCGGTCGTCACACCGCCGAGTGCCAGCCCGGCGGAAATCAGGGGAATACGACCGTAGCGGTCGGATAAACGTCCCATAATCGGCTTGGTCAGGGTGGCCGCCAGAATCTGGGCGGTAAATAAAATACCGATTTCCCAGGTTGAATAGCCGAGCTTTTCCTTCAGGAAAATGGGTAAGAATGTCTCAACGCAGCCGAAAGCGAAATATTGCACTGCCTCGATGCCGCTCGTTGCCAGAATACCACGATGACGGAAGATAAAGAGCAGCTCATCCTTATATTTATTACGCTGTATTTTAAGAGCTGTACCCGTAGAAATGGATGTTTTGGCGGATAAAGGTAAGCGGATAGCGGCGACGAGAGCCAGGACGCCAGCCAAGCCGTCTGCGAGGTATACCCAGTAGAAGTTATCGCCGAAAATGAGCAGTCCGCCGACCAGAGGAGCGAGGAAACGCCCGACCATGGTAGCGGAAGAATACCAGGCCATCCGTTCGCCGCGACCTTTTTCATAGGTGTCCGCTACGGCGGCCATAGCTACCGGACCCAGGATGGCCGTAGCCAGGCCGTGATAGATACGGACCAGCGCCAGCTGCCAGGGAGCGGAGATTATCAAATAGATAAACGGGGCGGTGGCAAAGACAACCATCGAGATGAGAATAACCCGCCGTCGGCCGATTATATCGGACAGGATGCCGGCCGGAATACTGACGAGGATGCCGACAACAGTCGAAGCTGCGGCGATGAAGCCGACCGTTGATAGCGGGACGCCCATCGACCGGATAAACAACGGCAGGGCCGGATTCTTGGACATGGTGGAACTGAAGATAGCCAGCCCGCCCATGAGGCAAAGCAAAAGAAACGGCGTGAGCTTTAAACTTCGTTTCATAACAGACTACTATTTTAACAAAGATAGGGAAGAAAAACCTATATTTTACGATGTGATGTGTATTTAGTAGTTTGTAATTGGGAAAAAGAAAAGATAAAACGGGACACGCCTATTTTCCGCCGAAATACTGCAGACTTAGGGTTATTTTTTCTTCCATGCTAAGGTCTTTAGCTTTGGGGAGAGAGGCAACCGCTCGGGAAGCTTCGGCGGCGGAATAACCCAGGGAAATTAAGGCATCGAGGACGTCCGTGTTTTCCTGGGCCACTTCAGCGACGGCCGTCGATATCCAGCCCGCGCCGATTTTATCCTTAAGTTCCAAGACCATGCGGCTGGCGGTTTTTTTACCGATGCCGGGCACGGTGGTCAGAATATCAGCGTTGCCGGTGGCGATAGCCATCGTCAATTGTTCCGGGTCCATCGCGGAGAGCATGGCGAGACCGGTTCTCGGACCGATTCCGGAGACACCGGTAATGATTTCGAATAGCCGGAGTTCATCGGCGGAACCGAATCCGTAAAGGGCGAGGATATCCTCCCGGACATGCAGGTGCGTGTAGAGTTTCACTTCTTTGCCTACGTTACCGATGGTGCTGAGTGTCGAGGTGGGTAAATATACAGTGAAACCGACGCCGTTAACGTTGATGATAACGGAATCGGTCGTAATAGCTTCGAGTTTACCCTGCAGACGGGAAATCAATGGTTATTCACCCTCACACTGACCCTCTCCCATCGAGGGAGAGGGAACCAGGACTATTTGTAAATCTTTAATCATTATTCTGTTAAAGACCTTTTTCCAATAATTGATTCAAGTGTAGCTCATGGAGGTGGCAAAGGGCAACTGCCAGGGCATCGGCGGCGTCCGCCGGTTCCGGAACCGTATCGAGCCCGAGCTGGAGTTTGACCATTTCCTGTACCTGTTCTTTAGAACCGCCGCCGTAACCGGCGACCCGTTGTTTTACCTGCGTCGGGGTGTATTCAAAGCTGGGAATTTTGGCGTTAGCGGCGGCAAGTATGGCCACGGCCTGAGCCCGGCCGACCGCAAGGGCGGAACTTACGTTTTTAGCCACGAAGGGCTGCTCGATAGCGACGGCATCCGGACTGTATTTTTTTATAACTTTGTTCAACTCGCGGAAAAGCAGGCTGAGGCGGTCACCGATAGCGGTATATTTACGGGTATCGATATTACCGTAAGTAACGAGGGTAACCTCATCGCCATCATTCTCAATGACGCCGTAACCCATGATAATCGTGCCGGGGTCCACGCCTAAGATTTTCATTAAGGATAGTGTAATGCATTCTTGTTGCGATGGCAACAAGAATAAAAATAATAGAATACTACCAATAATTCAATAATTAGTAATTAGTTGAAGGGCAGGTGGTTTCGGCAAGGGAGAAGCGAGATTCTGATTCTTCACTAAAGGTGAAGAATCAGAATAACATTTTTACTTTTTATCTATGGTTTTAATTTTTGAGATTTGATTGTTTATTTAGGATTAGGACTGGGCAGCGACTTTTTCCAGGATGTCATCGGGGAAATCGGCGTTACTGGCGACATTGGAGACATCATCGAGTTCCTCCAGCTTTTCCAGCAGTTTGAAGGTTTGCACGGCTCCTTTGTCATCGGGGCGGACGGTGGTCTTCGGTATCATAGAAAGTTCGGCGGAATCGATGGGGATGTTCTTTTCCTTGAGTGCCGTTCGAACTTTTTCCAGGTCTTCCGGTTTGGTGTAGATTTCCAGGTAATCCTTTTCAATTTTGACATCTTCGGCCCCGGCGTCGATAGCCAGCAGGGCAATATCATCACCGTTTAACTTCTCGCCCTTAACTGCAATGACACCTTTGTTATCGAAAAGCCAGGCGACACAGCCGGCTGCTCCGAGACTGCCGCCGTTGCGGGTGAAAACGTTGCGAATTTCCTGTACCGTACGGTTACGGTTGTCCGAGACGGCCTGTACCAAAATGGCGGCACCGCTGGGGCTGTAACCTTCGAGTACCATTTCCTCCAGAACCTGGCCTTCCAGAGTCCCGGCGCCTTTCTTGATGGCGCGGTCGATGTTATCGTAGGGCATACTATTGTCTTTGGCCTTCTGAACGGCGAGGCGGAGTTTGAAGTTAGTCGCGGGGCTAGCTCCCCCCTGGCGGGTGGCAAGGATTATTTCGCGGGTCAGTTTGGTGAAAAGATTACCGCGTTTTGCGTCTGCCGCACCCTTGGCATGCTGAATAGTTTTCCATTTAGAATGACCTGACATAGTCGTTTACCTCGTAGATTATTTTAGCACAAACTAGCCAACCGTCAATAGTGAGTCTACCGGATTACAGATTCAGGATTTATGATTTAAGAAAAATATTTTTAAAAGGGTAAGGGGCGTATGGTCATACGCCCCTACAATAATTACAAATCAGCCGTAACATTATCAGGATTGTGGGGTCGGTTCGGAGGCGACAGGCGGTTCGGCCAGGACTTTTTCCGCCGGATGGTAAACGAACGAAACAACGAGCAAAGCAATACCGGCAATAAGACAGCCGAGACTGAACCAGAATAGAGGGGCAATCGCATGGAAAGCCGCCTGTTGGGCATAGGTCTCTAGATAAGCCGGCATATCGGCGAAATTCTCATTGCTAAGGTAATTTCCTCCTATAAATTTAAAAATTACCAGAGGTAGGAATTCGATAAAGCCATAAGCGAGTAAAACTGCACCGACGG
>CAZJQF010000094.1:0-1856 GCA_964547925.1 uncultured Dehalococcoidales bacterium | reverse complement strand
GGCTCGATAGCTACGACAGTCTTGTCCAGACTGGCTTTGAGATCAGCGGGAATATCCATCTCAAAGGCTGAATTGTCTAAAAATATTTCAACTATCGGGACATTTCGTATCTCGGCGGCGATAAACTTAGGGTTGAGGGCGGTTTGTTTAACATTGAAGGCAATACCGAAGACGAAAAGCGAGAAAAAAAGTATGATACTCAACAAAATGGTAGCCACAATTTTTATTGCTTTCATTATGCACCTCTTACCGCTTGATGTAGTTATATTACCGCCGAAAGACGATGGCGTCAATACTATTTCGTATTTATGATGGCTGCGGCAATGGCGTTTTCCCGGGAATGAGAGAGGCTGATATCGATATTGGTAATACCGGTTTGGGCAGCCACCTTTTTAGCGGAGCCCCGCAGCTGCACAACCGGCCGGCTGTTTATATCGGCGAGTATTTCGATATCGCGGTAACCAATGCCCCGGATGGGTGTGTTCAGAGCTTTCATAACGGCTTCTTTGCCGGCAAAGCGGGCGGCCAGAGAGGCGGCATTATTCCGGCATAGCTTGATTTCGCGGGAGGTATAAACGCGCTTGAGAAACCGGTCGCCCCAGCGGCTGATGGCTTTTTCGATGCGGGATATTTCAATTATGTCGGTGCCGATATGCTGCATTTGAGTAGTATTATGACAAATCAAAAATGAAATAGCAAAAAAGAGTTATGATTTAGGATTAATGATTTAGGAATAAAATAATTACTACTAATAGAACGAAGCTATCAGCTATCAGCCGTCAGCTTTCAGACCCCACCCCGCCTGGATTCCCGATCAGGTCGGGAATGACGAGAAAAGGTGCTGAATACCGAAAGCTAATAGCTGGGTTCTATTTGATTTGGCTCCTGAATTAAATTATAATTTTTCATTAGTTTATATTTTTACAATCGGGGAAGTGAGGAGTTAATTCAATGGCATTTAAACCGCCGGCTGTTATCGCTGAGGAAGTTGTTCGTACCTGTAAGGGTAAGACCACAATGAGGTGGGATAGACTGCTGGTATTGGGATTTCTCGCGGGAGTTTACATTGCTATCGGCAGCCAGCTGGCGGTAACTGCCGCAGCGGGGCAGACTATACCCGGCATTCAAAAACTCATCTTCGGGGCGGTTTTCCCGGTCGGCCTGATGCTGGTAGTCATTGCCGGCAGTGAACTTTTTACCGGAAACACGATGATGCCGACTATTGCCTGCCTGCAGAAAGAAGCTAAATGGCTCGGTTTATTAAAAAACTGGGCGGGTTCTTATATCGGTAACTTTGCCGGAGCGGTATTTGCGGCCTATTTTCTGGCTGTCGCTACCGGACTTTTTATGAAGGAACCCTGGTTAAGTTATATCACGAGTATTGCCCAGGCGAAATGCAATCTGACTTTTCTGGAAGCATTCTGGCGCGGGGTGGGCTGCAACTGGCTGGTCTGTCTGGCGGTCTGGATGGCGATGAGCAGCGAAGATATCGTCGGCAAGATATTTGCCATTCAGTTTCCGATTATGGCCTTTGTGGCTATCGGTTTCGAGCACTGCGTGGCCAATATGTTTTTTATTCCGGCCGGTATTTTTGCCAACGGTGCAGTAAGCTGGGGGGATTTCCTCTGGCGTAACCTGCTGCCGGTAACGTTAGGCAATATCGTTGGCGGCACTATTTTTGTCGGTTTGATTTACTGGTGGGTTTATCTCAAACCTAAGAAAGCAACCGCTTAAAATAACTACAGGCCTTTGGGAGCTTTAAACCGGTTTTCGATGATACTCACTATCGCCAGCAGTAATATGGCGACACCCAGAGCTCCGAGGTCGAGGTATTTTACGGCGAATACTTTACTGGC
>CAZJQF010000093.1:5452-6759 GCA_964547925.1 uncultured Dehalococcoidales bacterium | reverse complement strand
ACTAATTGTTGGCATCGAGAAATATCAGGTATTATATGAAGTTATAGAATACCCGCGGAATTCGGGAGGTTATGAATGGAATATGCATTAGTGGCTGTAATAAGTCTGGTTATCGGTATGGCAATAATGTTTTTTGTTATGCGAAATTCGAAGAGGAATCCGTCGAAGGAAGAGGTAAGTGCCTCATTATCTTTATCGAGAGAAGCTCTCCGGCAAAACTCTCAGGATTTCATTGCCATTGCTAAAGAGGCGTTATCCACCCAGACACAGACCGGAGTTATCGAACTGGAAACGAAGAAAAAATTAATCGATCAGACTCTCGAATCGATAAAAAGCGATTTACACAAAGTGGAACAGCTTATGGTAGACGTTGAAGGTAAACGTGAAAAATCATTCGGCGAAATCAGCACCGGTTTAAGATTGGCTGCGGAGCAGACTAATCGACTCCAGGATACTACGGGGAAATTGCAGGCAGCTTTAGCCAATACCCGAATGCGCGGACAGTGGGGAGAACGGATGGCTGAGGACGTATTACGATTTGCAGGTTTCATCGAGGGTATAAATTATTTCAAACAACAGACTCAGGAAGGGGTACAGACACGGCCTGATTTTACCTTTCCTCTTCCCCAAAACAGTAAAGTTAATATGGACGTAAAATTTCCGCTCGACAGTTATCTTAAATATCTAAACGAAGAGAATGATGCACTTAAGGAAACTTATAAACAGCAGTTTTTAAAAGATACCCGGCAAAGGGTGAGAGAGGTTACCACCCGTGAATATATCAATCCGGCAGAAAACACTGTCGATTATGTGTTGGTTTTCATCCCCAGCGAACAGATATATGGCTTTATCAACGAGTGTGACAACAGCCTAATCGATGAAGCTATCAAACATAAGGTTATTCTATGCTCGCCGCTTACTTTATACGCGATATTAGCGGTAATCCGTCAGGCGATGGACAGTTTTAATATCCAGAGAAACCGAGCGGATACACTGGCTCTGTTTGAATCGTTTAACAGGCAATGGGAAGCTTTTAAAGAAAGTTTGGACGGTATGGGAAAGCATATCGAGAAGGCCAGAGACGAATACCAGAAACTGGTTACTACAAGAACGAATTCTCTCGAAAAGCCATTGCGCCAGATTGAAGAACTTAGAAAACGGGAAAGCACAGGAGAGGTTACTCCGGCTCAGGACGGGCTGACGATAGAGAAGAATAACCAGTAAACCAGCACGTTAACAACGGTCAGCGGAGCTCCGATTCTGATGAATTCCCAGAAAGTCAGCGTCTCCCCGTTTTTCTTTTCGGC
>CAZJQF010000093.1:0-5352 GCA_964547925.1 uncultured Dehalococcoidales bacterium | reverse complement strand
CCCGAATTCCAGACACTTGCCATCAGCACGAACATCGAGGCGAAGAATATCAGAGTAAACCAATCGATTTTCTTTAACACCCGGAACCGCTTCGGGCTTAAAAATACGATAGGAACAGCAGCGGCGAGGGCGATATAAGTTAATTTGAAATCAATATTAAAGCCGAATAAACCGATGCTGATTTTAGCGATTACCAATACCACGATAATGATTAAAGATGCTCTGGTCAGATTTGCTAATTTGGGGTCGGTAATAGTCTCCGGCGAGTGGTTAAGGACAGTCTTAGCCTTGAAATCATTACGGTAAAACACCCTGAGAATAAAATAAGTCAGAAATATATTAATAATCGTCGGGACGGCTAAATATCTCAAAAAAGTAACAAACGGGTTGGAAATATTACCATTGATTGCTACCAGCAGGTTTTGCGGATTGCCGATAGGGCTCATTACACTGCCGGTGGTAACCGAGAAGGCTAACGCCAATAATAATAACTTGGGTTTTATGCCTGTTTTAAGAGCCAATTGCAGCATCACGGGAGTGCCGACGATAGCCAGAGTATCATTCATCAGGAAAGCAGATAAAAAGCCGACGCTGAATAGTATGGCCAGCACCAGACTATTCAGTGATTTCGTTTTTCCGAATAGACGGTACGCCAGATGAGATAGATAACCGCTTTCTTCTAAAGCCTGGCCGACAATAAACATACCGAAGAGAAACAACATTACATCTACGTCGATAGATTTGAGAGCATCGAGGGGGGAGATTTGCCCGGAAACCAGTACGACAAACGCTCCGAGCAGCATAATTTGCCATATCTGGAACCGGAATCTGCCGATTTGCCGAACGACGATAAGCAGAAAGACGCAAAAGAGCGTAATTATTGAAACCATATATTCAGAGCTTTGCTCGATAAAAACAAATGATTAATCTGTAATAAATTATACATTATTCATGATGCGGATACGAGTTTGTTTTAACGGCCTTCATTGTTGTAGCATATAACAAGTTATTTTTCCTTTTGCGGAAAGGTTTGCGTATGGTAGAGGCTAAGCCGGAAGTTTCCACAAACAGAACATTGGTCTTAATAATCACCTGCATAGCCGCATTTATTATGCCCTTTTCGATGGCCGGTGTGAATATAGCTTTACCAAAAATCGAAAGTGATTTTGCCTTAAACGCAGTATTACTTACCTGGGTAGTTACAGCCACAGTCCTGGCTGCCGGTGTGGCATTAGTACCATCGGGCAGATTAGGTGATATATACGGCCGGCGGAAACTGTTTATTATCAGTGCCATTTTGATGTTCGTATCGTTCATAACGGCTGCCTTAGCTCCAAATTACACTGTTCTGATAGTTGCCCGGGTTTTTCAGGGGATCGGCGCCGGTATGTCTTCGGCAACATTCACGGCTATATTAGTCTCGGTTTATCCTGCCAGTGAGAGAGGCAAGGTGCTGGGGATTAATGTAGCAGCGGTCTATATCGGGTTATCTGTCGCGCCGGTGATAGGCGGCTTTATGACCCAGTATCTGGGCTGGCGCAGTATATTTCATCTTTGTGCGGCATTATCCCTGATAATTGTTATCGCCGGGATATGGAAAATAAAGGGTGAATGGATAGAAGCTAAGGGTGAAAAATTCGACCTATTAGGTACAATTATCCTCACTGTATCGCTGGTAGCTATTATTTACGGTGTAACAATTTTAGAGACCTGGCCCGGTATTCTTATATTTATCGTCGGACTGGTGTTATTGGGCTTGTTCATTTACGTGGAAATGAGAACAAAAAGCCCGGTAATGAACATAGATTTATTCCGCCGGAACCGGGTTTTCGCTTTTGCGAATATTTCCACTTTACTTAATTACATGGCAACTTTTGCCGTGAGTATGCTGCTCAGTTTATATCTGCAAAAAATAAAAGGGTTCGATTCATTTACCGCCGGACTTACGCTGCTGGTACAACCGGCTTTACAGGTTATCGTAGCACCGCTGGCAGGACGTCTTTCCGACAGGGTGAAACCACAAATGGTCTCGGCGGCAGGTATGGTACTGACGACTATCGGCCTTATTATGTTTGCTTTTCTGGATAATGATACCCCGATTACTTACATCATCATTACGCAAATCATCATCGGCTTGGGATTCGGGACATTTGCTTCACCGAACACCAACGCCATAATGGGTGCGGTAGAAAAGAAATACCTGGGCATTGCAAGTGCGGTGGTCGGCACGATGCGTACGATGGGCCAAATGATAAGCCAGGGTATGATCACCCTGATGTTTGCGATTTTCATAGGGCAAGAGTTAATATCCGTAGAGAACTACCCGGCTTTTCTCCATAGTATAAGACTTATTTTCATCATTTCCGCCGCCTTTTGTTTTGCGGGTATTTTTGCTTCTCTGGTCAGCAGCCGCAATCAACCGAGTAAGAAAGCCGGCTAATTAATTTATTTTGGAACCGGGTGAATAATGCCGCGCCGGATAGCGTAACGGAGCAAGTCTGCCTGTGAGCTCAAGCCAAGTTTCCGCATTAAATTGGCACGATGGACTTCAACGGTACGCCGGCTGATAAATAATTTCGATGCGATTTCAGCATTGGTAAATCCCTGTGCGGCGTAATTTAATACTTCGCGTTCCCGGCCCGTCAGTGTGTCGTAGGCGTCTAAAGCGGTCTCCTCAGTTCTTCTGATATAAGCATCGATAGCTCTATCCGAAAACGGCGGGCTGAAATATCTACGGCCGGCAGTAACCTCACGCACGGCTCGAACGAGTTCCGCCGCCGTCGATTCTTTTAAAACGTAAGCTTTAGCCCCGGCATGCATTGCCTCGTGAACATATCCATCATCCCCGTACATAGAGAGAATTATTACTTTCGTATCAGGGAATTGTACGGATAACCGTCGGGTAACTTCTAATCCGTTGATTCCGTTGACCATCAAGTCGCAAATCAGGATATCGGGTCGAAAATCCTTGACCAGTTTAATAGCTTCCAGCCCATTACCGGCCTCACCGATAATATTAAAATCCTTTTCCCCTTCCAACATTTTACGTAGCGCTTCTCTTACGACAGGATGGTCGTCCAGAAGTGCTATTGTGGTTACCATAAGCCCCCCAACCGAACGTGTATCTTCACCAACCACTGCTAATTTTATATCGGGATGAAAGAATTACACGATTGGGATAGCTACTTAATTTAGGGATTACACAATACTTAATTTTAATGGTGAGGAATTATTTTAACAGGGAAAACAGGCGTAAAGCGTTTTCGGTAGTCTGCCGGGCGGTGTATTCAACCGATTCGCCTCTGATGCCGGCTAACGCGGTGAGCGTTTCCGGTAAATACGCCGGTTCATTTCTCTTACCGCGGCGGCTCTGGGGAGGTAGAAACGGACAATCCGTTTCGATAAGCAGTCTGTTAACGGGGATAGCTTTAATGACATCAGACATTTTAGAAGACGGATATCCGATATAGGCGTCTAAACCGATATAGAAACCGAGCTTTAAATACTGTTGTGCGGCAGCGAGGTCGCCGTTGAAACAATGGATTGTCCCGATATTTTCGCGGGTAGTCTTAAGCGAACGCACCCATTGGTCCAAGATTCCAAGCATATCCTGCTCGGCATGGCGGGCATGGATAACCACGGGCAGTTCCAGTTTCACCGCTAACTCGAGTTCCTGCTCCAGAACCTGTTTCTGGATGTTGCGGTGAGTGTTTTCACGGTAGTAATCAAGTCCGATTTCTCCGATAGCGACGACCCGGGGATGTTTGGCCAGGCGCGCGAGAATATCGATATCGCCGGGCTTCATTTTCCGGGCGTCTTGAGGATGAAAACCAACCGTAGCGTAGACATTGGGAAATTGTTCTGCCAGCCGGATTGCCTGACGGGAAGATTCAAGGTCGGTACCGTTAGTGATAATAGCCGACACACCGGCGTCAGCGGCACGTCTGATTATTAATTCGCGGTCGCTATTGAACTGGGGCATATCCAGATGGGCGTGCGTATCGATGATATTTAGAGGCATATTACAATTTCAGGCCTTCTAATTTCTTAGCGAGACGTTCGGCGGTTAACCCGGCAATGATTAGTGTTTTTTGCTTTCCGGTAAGTCCGGTTTTAATGGTTATATTACTGGGTGGGACATCGAGAAGGTCGGCAATAAATTCTATCATTTTACGGTTAGCCTTACCCTCCACCGGAGGCGCCGCAATTCTCAATTTCAATACGCTGTTTTCATACCCGGCGACTTTGTTTTGGGAAGCTCCCGGCTGAATCCGGACATGCAAGCAGGTCGGTTCATTCTTAACCATTGTACAGCTTCCTGTTTATTTAGTATGAAGCGGAAAATTATTTCCGGTGTTTTTCCACGAACCGGCGCATCCTGACCAGAGCTTCTTCAAGGTCGGACATAGATGTTGCATAGCAGCATCTGACGTAGCCTTCACCACTCGGTCCGAAGGCCGTGCCGTGAACGACAGCCACCTTTTCTTCCATGAGAAGTTTTTCAGAAAACTCCTCGGAGGTCATGCCGGTGCTTTTAATCGAAGGAAATGCATAGAAGGCACCTCTCGGTTCGAAACAGGGCAGCCCGATTTCCCGTAAGCCTCTGACGATAAACTTACGGCGGCGGTCATAATCAGCGACCATTTCCTCGACGTCTTTTTCTCCGGATTTCAAAGCCTCGATGGCCGCTACCTGAGCTATCGTCGGAGCGCTCATAATTGTATACTGGTGGATTTTTGTCATTGCGGCAATGATGGCTTTATTGCCGACGGCGTAACCGACACGCCAGCCGGTCATGGCATAAGCTTTGGAGAAACCACTCAGGAATAATGTCTGCTCTTTCATACCGGGCAGCGTGGCAAAACAGGTGTGCTCCACGCCATAAACAAGGCGCGAGTAAATCTCATCGGAAATTACGAGAAGCTTATGGCGGCGGGCAACCTCGGCAATCCTTTCCATTTCCTTTCGCTCCAGGACTGCTCCCGTCGGATTTGCCGGATAGCCGAGCAGGATAGCTTTCGTTCGTTTGGTTATCCTTTTTTCGATGTCCACAGCGGTAATTGCGAAATTGTTGGATTCATAGGTAGGTACCATTACCGGAACGCCCTCAGCCAGCATAACACTGGCATCGTAAGCAACATAATGCGGGTCGGCCATAATCACTTCATCGCCCGGATTTAAAATTGCCCGCATGGCTAAATCGAGAGCTTCGCTGACACCCACCGTAATCAACATTTCACTGAATGGGTCGTATTTCAGATTATATTTTTTTACCAGAAAATTGGATAACTCCTGCCGCAATTCCGGCATGCCGGAATTCGAGGTGTACATCGTCATCCCTTTTTCGATGGA
>CAZJQF010000092.1:0-6876 GCA_964547925.1 uncultured Dehalococcoidales bacterium | reverse complement strand
TCGCCGTCTTTTTCCAGCCAGACCCGGCCTTTGACCACATAGCCGGGCTGCGGACTGTGGGAAAACCGCCTGACTTTGCGGACGCGGTATGCCTGCTCTTCGGTCTTTTTCATATCTGTACCCTCAAGAATCTCGTTATATTATACACCACAGGGGAAAAGAGCAAAATAGGGAAATATTGACAAAGCTGCTATATCATTGATAATATATGGACATACTTATATCTCAAATGATATAGCATTAGAAAGGAAAGATAACTTGAAAACTAATTTTAAATTCGTAATGTCATTGGTTTTATTACTCTCTTTAACTGTCCTATTCCTGATGGGGTGTAATCCTGTAGCCACGACAACGACAACCACCACCACATCGACAATTACGACGACTACGACTACCGAGCCTCCCGTCGAGTTAAATATTTCCGCCGCTGCCAGCCTGACGGACGCATTGAATGAATTAAACGCCCTTTACGTATCGAAATATCCTCACGTTACTATTACCCCGAACTTCGCCAGCTCCGGCACGCTGCAGAAGCAGATTGAACAGGGTGCCCCGGCCGATGTTTTTATTTCCGCCGCAGCGAAACAAATGAATGCCTTGCAGGACGGCGGACTTATCCTCAACGAGACCCGCCGTGATTTACTGAATAACAAAATCGTACTGGTCGTGCCGGCCAACAGCACTCTCAATCTCACCTCTTTTACGGATTTAACCGGTGATGGAGTAATCAAAATAGCTCTCGGCGACCCGGAATTCGTACCGGCCGGAACGTATGGGAAACAGGCTCTGGAGTTGCTGGGTATATACGATGAAGTCCTACCCAAGTTAATACTGGGAAGTGATGTTCGTCAGGTATTAGGTTACGTCGAAGCCGGCAACGTCGATGCCGGTATCGTTTATGCGACCGACGCAGCGATTACAAACGGCGTTAAAGTAGTTGCTTACGCACCCGATGAAATTAAAATCGTTTACCCCGCCGCAGTTATTAAAGCGAGTGAAAAGGTGACAGCGGCTCTGGCATATATCAGCTTTCTATCCACTGATGAGGCTATAGCTATTTTTGAAAAGTACGGTTTTACTGTCGTCAGCCAATAAAGTGATTTTATGGTCGTTATCCTATAAAATGGAAACATAATGGAATCATATCTTACTCCATTATGGATATCGTGCAAGACTGTCCTCGTGACGACCGTAATTACCTTTTTTCTGGGGATTGCGGCCGCACGGTGGATGGCCAGGTATACCGGCAAACTGAAAAACATTATCGACGGTCTTTTTATTTTACCGCTGGTATTGCCGCCGACTGTTGTAGGTTTCGGGTTGCTTATACTATTCGGAAAGAACGGCCCGCTTGGACATTTCTTCTCGTTATTCGATACAACTGTTGTTTTCTCGTGGCCGGCAACGGTAATAGCAGCCACCGTAATGTCTTTCCCGCTGATGTATATGACGGCCCGCGGCGCCTTTGAGCAGGTCGATGTCAATATCGAAAATGCCGCCCGGACTTTAGGTGCCAGCGAATGGCGTCTGTTCTGGTCGGTCACGATGCCGCTGGCCTGGCCCGGCGTGGCGGCCGGTACCGTATTAGCCCTGGCACGGGCGCTCGGAGAATTCGGCGCCACGCTGATGCTGGCGGGGAACATTCCCGGAAAAACCGCTACTATCCCGGTGGCTATTTATTTTGCTATCCAGTCCGGTAACGACACTCAGGCGCTCATACTTGTTGGTATCGTACTGGTAATTGCCTTTGCTTCGCTGGCTGCAATCGCTTACTGGAAAGGCCGGACTTCCCTGGCGAAAAGTGTTTTACCGCCTCAAGAGAGTATTGAAACCGATGGACGTCCTTAGTTTAAAGGAGCTGGCCATTGCTTAAAGTGGATATTAAAAGAAAGCTGCCCGGCTTCACGCTGGAGGCAGGGTTTTCTCTATCCCAGGAAATCCTGGCGATACTGGGGCCGTCGGGGTCCGGCAAAACGATGACCCTGCAATGCATCGCCGGCTTAATTAAACCGGACGAAGGACGCATCGAATTAAACGGTAAAGTACTGTTCGATTCCGCCGGAAAAATCAATCTGTCACCGCAGCAACGCCGTATCGGTTTTGTGTTTCAGAATTACGCCCTTTTTCCGCATCTCACGGTGGCCGATAACATTGCCTACGGCATTCGCCATCTACCGGTGGCGGATGTAAAAAACCGGGTGGTACAGTTACTGGAAAAGATGCACATTCAAGCCCTGGCCGGCCGGCTGCCCCGTCACATTTCCTCCGGGCAGCAGCAAAGAGTGGCTTTAGCCCGAGCGCTGGCACCCGAACCGGATGTATTATTGCTCGACGAACCTTTTTCCGCCCTCGATGCCATGCGCAAGGAACAACTGGAATTCGAACTGCTGGAATTGCAGCACTATTATAAAGGGAACATGCTTTTCGTCACGCACGACCTTGCCCAGGGTTATAAGCTGGGGTCACGTATCGCTGTTTACGACTCGGGACGCCTAGTTCAATTCGATAATAAAGAAAACGTTATTTCATCGCCTGCCAGCCGTAGCGTAGCCAAACTGACCGGCTTTAAAAACCTACTGAACTGTTCCGTTACTTCAATCGCTGATTCTTATGCCATCGTTAAATGCCCGGAACTCGGTCAGGACCTAAAGGTTTTAACAGGTGACAAGAATCTAGTAATTAATCAACCGATTATTGTGGCTGTCCGCCCGGAATTTATTAAGTTAGCGGAGAAACCGGGAGAGAATACCGCCGCTCTTGAAGTAACACGAATCGTAGAAAACGTGGTCAACGTCACATATCATTTTACAAAAAAGAGCGGAGCCTATTATCTCGAGGTGTTATTACCTAAAACGGTATCTTTACCATGCTCCGGCCAGTCCTGTTATCTTTACCTGCCGCCGGAGCACCTGGTAATCATTGGCCGGCAGGAGAAAAACCATGCGTAAATTATCTGAACTAAAGGTCTTAATCAAAGGTGGGGGCGAAATAGCCAGCGGCGTCGCTCATAAACTGCACCGGGCACATTTTAAAGTCTGCCTGACCGAAATACCCGGGGCTTTAGCCGTCAGCCGCGGCACCGCCTATTCAGATGCAGTCTTCGACGGGACGAAAGAAATCGAAGGTGTCACCGCCGAACTGGTACCGCCAACCTTTAAAGATATCAAAAGAGCATGGCAGAAAAACCGTATCGCACTTATCATCGACCCCGAAACGGCAATTAAAGATGTTTTAAAGCCGGATGTTCTCATTGACGCCAGGATGATAAAAAAACCTGCCGACACTAAAATTACCGATGCCCCGATGGTTATCGGGTTAGGAATCGGTTTCACGGCCGGGAAGGATGTACACATCGTCGTAGAGACCCTTCAGGGGCCGAATCTAGGGCGTTTGATTACCAAAGGTTATGCCACCCCTAATACCGGCGAACCCCTCACGGTGGCCGGTTTAGGTAAAGAACGGGTGGTCTGGGCGCCGGAGCCGGGCATCTTTAACACTAAAATGGAAATCGGGCAAAAAGTCAAAGCCGGTCAGGAAATCGGACGTATCGGAAAAACCTCATTAACCGCCCCGATGGCAGGCATATTACGCGGTTTAATCCGCGACGGGGTAAAAGTACGCAAGGGTGAAAAACTTATCGAGGTGGACCCGGTGAATGACAGTTCGATATGCTTCATCATCCGTGATAAAATGAGGACGATTGCCGGGGCGGTACTGGAAGCGATTATGATGAAATACAACGTTCCAGCCTCGAGAGGAGAAAACTAATGCTGGAAATCTATCAGGAACTGGCGAATATAATGCAAAAAGGTGGCCGGGCCGTTTTAGCCACCGTAATTAACAGCCAGGGTTCGGCACCACGTAATGCCGGGGCCAAAATGCTTATTAAAGAAGATGGCAGCTTTATCGGTACGGTGGGCGGCGGCAAGCTGGAACACGATGTGTTAAAAAAAGCCCCCGAGGTAATGAAAAGCGGTGAGTCCAAGATTATGCACTTCGACCTTTCGGGTAAAGAACCGGACGGGATGATTTGCGGCGGCCAGTCCGAGGTTTTTTTAGAGCTGGTTAAATCCAAGGAAACCTTATTTCTCTGCGGGGCAGGGCATATCGGTCTGGCCACGGCTGCCATCGGTAAAATGCTGGGCTTTCGCATTGTCGTTATCGACCCGCGGCCGGAATTTAACAATAGGGAACGCTTTCCGGATGCCGACGTTCTGTTTACGGAAGACTATAAGGACGCCTTTGAAAAACTCACTATTACGGCCGATGATTACATCATCATTTTCACCCCGCAGCACTCTCGTGATGAAGACTGTCTGCAAATGGCGTGCGGTATTAAGGCCAAATACATCGGCATGATAGGCAGTAAAAAGAAATCCCGGGAGATTAAAGACCACCTGCTGGCTAAAGGCATCAGTAAAGATATAATCGACAGCGTCCACTCCCCCGTCGGACTGGAAATCGAGGCGGAAACCCCGGAGGAAATCGCTATCAGTATTCTCGCGGAAGTAGTAAAAGTCCGCCGGACATCCGCCATACCGGCTAAATAATGTTGTATGAATCTTAGCGAAGCATTCGATATCCGCCGGGATGAAGTCATCAGCATCGTAGGCGGCGGCGGCAAAACGACGCTGCTTTTTACCCTCGCCCGCGAACTATTGGAAAGCGGACGTAAAGTTATCACGACCACAACGACGAGAATCGGGGCCGGTGAACCGGATAAGTTTCAATCCTCATTGTTGCTGGAAGAAGACGAGAGAATCCTGCTGACCACCCTGCCGGAGAACCTGCTCAACTACACCCATTTGACTATCGTGAGCCAAATTTCACCGGAAAAAGATAAACTGCTCGGCTATCCCCCGGAAGTAATCGATCGCATCGTTAAAATGGGGTTAGCCGATATCATCATCGAAGCGGATGGAGCCAGAGGCAAACCCATTAAAGCCCCGAACGCCACCGAGCCGGTTATTCCGGCAAGCACCACACTGGTTATCCCGGTGTTGGGTATGGATGCACTTGGTGCCGGACTGACCGAGGAAAATGCTTTCCGGCCGGAGATTATCGCCAAACTAACCGGGTTAAAACCCGGCGAACCGATAACCGAAGAAGCTATTGTGACGCTCATAACCCACCCGCAGGGTATTATTAAAGGCGCTCCCGGAACTGCCCGAATCGTCCCCCTGCTAAATAAAGCAAATAAAAATAACCTTCCCGCAGCAGAATCTATCGCCCGCAAAGTGCTCGCCGGAGACAGCCGGATTCAGAGAGTCGTGACGGGAGAATTACATCGTATTGAATCACTAACTGTCATTGCGAGACCATCCCGGTAAAAGCGGTACGCAGGCAACATTCGACTTTTAAAGCAAATAGTATACATCATATCCTCCCCCATTTTTTCATAATTTGCTTCCGGTATTCCGAATACGGTTTTTTCCTGTTTTAAACCCAAGATGGAGGTTTGACAACATACCAATATCGGGAGTAATATATATATATATGTTACTGACTGGTAAGTAACATATACCGGAGCCCCTTATTAGGTTTGTTTCGACCGGTAATATTTTACAGGGAAACACAAACGAAACTAAATCGTAACTTTTTATATGCCACCGATTACTTAACAAGAAAGAGAAAGGCGATTTAAGAAAATATGGCTTTTATTAACGGGATAGTAAGAACCGACAGTAATTTAAATGTATTCGGTCTCAAGGCCGAGACCGGACGGTGGATTTTTGTTGCCGTAGGATTCATTATCAACATCTGTCTGGGAACGGTTTATTCATACAGTATTTTCAAAACACCCCTACAGCAATTATTGAGCATCGGCTCTACCCAGGGAAATCTGCCTTTTATTTTCGTTATGGTTGTAGCTGCCTCAGGCGCAACTATTACAGGCAAACTATTACTAAAACACGACCCGAAAATCATCTGTACTATCGGCGGTCTTCTGGTCGGACTCGGATATATTCTATCCGGACTTCTACCGCGGATTATGCCCAACATCTGGACGTTAGTACTGACTTACAGTTTGATAAACGGCTTGGGTGTGGCATTTGCCTACGGGGTACCGATTGCAGTAGTCAACCGATGGTTTCCCGATAAGAGGGGCCTGGCAATCGGCATTACACTTGCCGGATTCGGCGGCTCGCCGTTTGTTACCGCCAATATAGCAACTCCGATGATTGCTAATTCGGGGCCGCTGGCCACATTCTTACTGTTGGGGGCTGTGTTTCTTGTCATCGTCGCCGTTCTCTCGCAATTCATGTCCTTCCCTCCGGAAGGCTGGCAACCCTATAGCAAATCAGTTAACACTCAAGTAAAAGATACGAGCGTTAATTTTACCAAAAAGCAGATGGTTAAGACGGCTTCTTTCAAAGGGTTATTCCTGACTTATACCATAGGCTCGCTGGTGGGATTATTGGCCATCGGGATTGCCAGTCCCGTAGGCGTCGAACTGGCACACCTGGATGTTCTTACGGCCGGAACACTGGTCGGCGTGTTCGCCCTTTTCAATGCCGGAGGCAGAACGGTGTTCGGCTGGTTGACCGACAAAATTACGCCCAGATGGACAGCCGTCATTTCTTTGTCGTTAATGGTAGTAGTGTCTTTATTGATGGTACTAATACCTACAACCGTAAGCCTGTACGTAATATGCTTCTGTGTCTTCTGGCTGTGTTACGGAGGGTGGCTGGCCCTTGCACCCGTTTCTACCACCATTTATTTCGGACCGAAATATTATACGGAAAATTACGGCATCCTCTTCCTGGGTAACGGATTAGGCTGCGTATTAGGAAATTTAATATCCGGACAATCGAAAGACATTTTCGGCAATTATACGATTGCTTTCATCATAACTGCCGGGCTAGCTTTAATAGG
>CAZJQF010000091.1:3840-6968 GCA_964547925.1 uncultured Dehalococcoidales bacterium | reverse complement strand
TCTTTAAATAACGGCTCCAGCCTGTCCCTTACCAGACCGTTCAACTCGCCTGCTTTTATCAAAAAAAGGCAGCAGACTTTGCCTTCTCTTTCGAGAGTCGTTAACGCAAACTTATCGCCGGCATGAATCTCCGCCTTCTCCCGCAAGTCTTTCGGCAATACCATCTGACCTCTTTCATCTACGCTTATCAGGGCTTCGACCTGGTAATTTATAAGCGGGCCGCAGCAATTTTGTGCCTTTGTTTTAGCCATTTCAAACCTCGTTAATTTATGTATTTTCTGAAATTACTGATTACACTGATATTATATAAACAAATAAAGCCATCGGTCAACAAATGATGTATGTGAAATTATATATGTATGGATTCCGGCTTACACCGGGTGGAGATAGATTCCCGTTTTCACGGGAATGACGGAAATTGTTGGTTGAATAAAAATCAGACTAAAATTTTAGGCGACCTTTATGGTCGCCCCTACATTATCCAAATTACAAAATACTAATTACAAATTACCTATCTTATCCAGCCCTTGTTAGCGGGGAAATCATCTTTCAGGGCTTTATGATGGCAGCGGGGGCATTCCCAGTAGCCTTGATTCAGGCGGGCGGTCATAAATTTAGACAGGCCGGAAATATTGCCCTTGATATGATAGTTGTGGATAAACGCCCGCAGGTTCGATATATCTTCGGCGTGCCGCCCGTTTAGTTTGGCACTCAATTCATAATCGGTAGAATGCGGGTTCAATAATATCGTATTGAATTCCTGCTCGCTCCAATTAAGGTCGAAACCCATAATTTTTTCCTTCAGCGGTAGAAAATTAACCGCGCAATGCGGCGCCGGTGTCCTTCGCCAGCTTATTTAACAGACCTTTCATGACACCGTTTATTTCTTCTTCTTTAAGAGTGCGGTCCGGGCTTTGGAAAGTAAGCCGGTAGGCCAGCGACTTTTTCCCCGCCGGTACCTGCTCGCCGGAGTAAACATCGAACAACTCGATATTCTTGACCAGCGAAAAGCCCCTCATAATTTCCGTCAGTTTTTGGTGCGTTACTTCGATATCGACCACCAGCGCGATATCCCGAACCACCGCCGGGAACTTAGGCAACTGACGAAACCTCGTCTCTACAAGTAACAACGCGGCCAGTGTCTTCAAATCGATTTCGATAAGGTAAACCGGCTCGTTTATTTCAAAATTCAATAATACCTTTGGATGTACCTCTCCAACGATACCCACTTTCGTGCCTTTTACTAAAACTGCCGCCTGTTTGCTCGCGTGCAGTCCCGCATCGGCGGATGCTTCAAAAGTTACCGGTAAATTCAAACGCTCTATTAACGCTTCCACGATACCTTTGGCATCATAGAAATCCACCGCCGCATTTTTCACGTCCCACGACTGTTCGTATCTTAAACCGGCGATAACGCCGCAGAGTGTTTCCCTTTCGTCGGGTAATTCTCCCGGCCTGGCGATGTACACCCGGCTGACCTCGAAAAAGCGTAACCCGCCTTCTTCATAGCGGCGGTTCGGATTAATGACGTTGAGCAAATTCGCCCGCAGTGTCGGCCGTAATAATTCCTGTTCGACAGTCATCGGATTCATCAATTTCAATGGGACCGGCTCAAAGGCGGCCATCGCGGGATGCAGCTTTTTCAGCCACTCCTCGGAAACCAGGGATAACGTCGTCAGTTCCTGAAAACCGAAGCCCACCAGATTCTGCCGTACCTGTCTCTTTAAACCGATAATCGGGTCGGGATTTTGCGGCGGCACCGTTGAACTCAACATTGTTGACGGTATCTTATCGTAGCCGATAATCCGGGCTACCTCTTCTACTAAATCCACCGGGAGTTTAATATCGCTGCGCCAGTAAGGCACCGCAGCTTTAATTTCGGTCTTCTCCGCATTCAGTTCACAGGAAAAACCGAGTGAGGTCAACACCTGTACAATCCGGTCTAATTCAAATTTTACGTCGAGAACAGTTTCCACAAGCCTGACCGGTAATACGACCGGCGGGATTTCCTTCCGGCCGGGATAAACATCGATGATATCTTTGGCGGCCGTGCCGCCCGCCAGTTCCACAATCAACTGCGTTGCCTTTTTTAAAGCGGGAACGGTTAAATCGGGACGGATACCGCGTTCGAACCGCTGTGAGGCTTCCGAACCCAGCTTTAAAGTCCGGGCCGTATAGTGAATATTAGCGGCATTGAAGCTGGCCGCTTCCAGCAGAATGGCGGTAGTATGTTCGGTTACTTCGCTGTTCGCCCCACCCATCACCCCGGCAAGGGCGACGCCGCGGTCTAAATCGGCAATAACCAGTGTGTCGGCGGTGAGCTTTCGTTCGACACCGTCCAAACTGGTAATCATTTCCTCCGGATAAGCCCGGCGGACGATGATTTTCCGGCCGCGGATTCTGGTGTAATCGAAAGAGTGTAGCGGCTGGCCGTATTCCAGCATCACGTAATTAGTAATATCGACGATATTGTTAATCGGACGCTGTCCGCACGCCAGCAGCCTGTCCTGCAGCCACTGCGGCGAGGGACCGATTTTCACATCCGTAATCAGACTGGCGCAGTAGCGGGGGCATAAATCCGGGGCAGCTATTTCCACTGCGATACTGTCTTTGATGGGTGAGCCTGCCTCCGCATACGAGGGCTCGGCTAACCGGATATTTTGCTCCGTCAGGGCAGCCGCTTCGCGGGCAACCCCGATAACCGATAACAAATCAGGACGGTTCGGGGTTACTTCAAGGTCTAAGACAGTATCACCGAGATAGCTGCTCAGCGTCTGCCCGATGGGGGCCATCTCCGGAAGTATCAAAATACCTTCGTGGTTTTCCGAAATGCCCAGTTCTTTTTCCGAAAGGCACATACCGCTGGAGGCCACGCCGCGGATTTTAGCCGGTTTTATTTCCGCCATCTTACCGGTGTGGGGATCCATTACTTTAGCCCCGAGTTTGCCGAAAGCGATTTTAGCACCAACCGCCACATTCGGCGCCCCGCAGACCACAATCGGTTTTTCCGGTTCGCCCGTGTCCACCGTAACCAGACTTAACTTATCGGCGTTGGGATGGCGGTCCACCGCTTCGATCTTGCCGATAACCACATTAGCCCAGCCGCTGCCGATAGTTACGACTTCCTT
>CAZJQF010000091.1:0-3740 GCA_964547925.1 uncultured Dehalococcoidales bacterium | reverse complement strand
TAGAACTGCCTCATAAATCTCAAATCGCTGCCGTAAAGCAGCCGGATATCATCGATGCCGGTCCGCAGCATCGGCAGGCGGTCGATACCGATGCCGAAAGCAAAACTCGTATATTCATTCGGGTCGATACCCGCTCTTTCCAGCACCCGCGGGTGAGTCATACCGGCACCTAAAATCTCAATCCAGCCGGAGTTGCCGCAGAGGCGGCAGCCCGCGCCGTGACAGATAGCACAATCGATCGCCATTTCCACCCCCGGCTCTACGAACGGGAAGAAATCGCAGCGGAAGCGTACCTGCCGGTCGTTCCCGAAATAACGGCGGGCAAATTCATAAAGCGTACCTTTCAAGTCGCCCAGCGTGATATGCTTGTCCACCGCCACCCCGTCTATCTGGTGGAACATCCAGCCGTGCGTGGCATCCACCGCTTCATACCGGTAAATCCGTCCCGGTTCAATCACGCGGATGGGCGGTTTCATCGCCGCCAGCGTCCGGGCGGTTACCGACGTGGTATGCGTATGGAGCAACAACGATTGCTGTGTCTTTTCATCCGTGGCATCCACCCAAAAAGTAGACATATTATCACGCGAGGGATGCTCGGCGGGCATATTCAAAGCCTCGAAATTAAAATAGTCCAGTTCCACTTCCGGCCCCTCGGCAATCTGGAAACCCATCGCGACGAAAATATCGCTGATTTCCTGCAGCGTCTGGGTCAGGATATGCAAACGCCCGACCGGCGGTTTCCGGCCCGGCAGTGAAATATCGAAGGCGCCGGAAACACGAGACGCCATATCGGTCTGGGCCGCCGTCATCGTCTGTTTCTTTTGCTCGAAACTGGCTTCGAAAAGGTTCTTTACTTCCCCGGCTTTCGCCCCGACGGTCCGCCGCTCTTCGATGGGCAGTTCGGCCAGGCCACGTAGAATACCGGTGAGGTCGCTTTTACGGCCCAAATACTTGACTCGCCAGTTTTCCAGTTCCTTCGCATCTTTCGCGGTTTGAAGCTCCTGCAGAGCTCCGGTTTTTAGTTCTTCAATACGGTCTAACATCTTTTTCCCCGCCTGAATGAATAGAGAGGGGCAGTAAAGCCCCTCTCTATAATACTCAAATTTAATTAAACTGCAAATACCTTTTAGCTGTTGGCTTTACCTTTTACCGTGGTTACCAGGTTGGTAAAGGCTGCCGGTTCCTTGACCGCCATATCGGCCAGCATCTTGCGGTTCACCGCAATACCGGCATTCTTCAAACCTAAAATCAGGTCGCTGTATTTCATCCCTTCGGCTTTGGTTGCAGCATTGATGCGGGTAATCCATAACTGCCGCATATCACCCTTCCGTTCCCGGCGGTGGGCATATGAATAAGACAAAGACTTCATCATCGCCTCATGAGCCCGGCGGTACAGGGTATGTTTGGTCATGCGCTGACCTTTGGTCAGCTCCAGTACGCTATTATGTTTTCTGCGTGCGGTAACGCCTCTTTTTACGCGTGGCAAAGTAATATCCCCCTTACTATTTTATACCGTAGGGCAATAACCGGCGAATTCGTTCCTCATCCGCCGATTTAAGCGTAGTCATTTCGTAATACTGCCGTTTGACGGTCTTCCTTTTATTACGCCGTAAATGACTCTTGCCTACGTGATGTCTGATTATTTTACCGCTCCCGGTCATGTGAAAGCGGGTTTCAGCCGATTTATGTGTTTTAAGCTTTGGCATCCTGAGTTTCCTTTACCTTTTCCTTAATTTCGGCAGCAGGTTTTGCAGCTGCCGCTGACGGTTTTCCCTTAATTTCTACCTTTTCCCGGGTTTCGGTCTTGTGAGCCTGTGCCGGCAACGGGGTGATTACCATCGTAAGCCGTTTGCCGTCGAGAATCGGCTGCTTTTCAATCCCGGCAATACCTTTAAGCGAGTCAATCGCCCGCTGTAATAACTTAATCCCGAGGTCCGCATGAGTTACTTCCCGGCCGCGGAACATGACTACGATTCTAACTTTATCGCCTTCTTCGAGCAGTTTGTGCACTACTCTTATCTTGGCATCGAAATCATGGTCACCGATTTTCGGACGGAGACGCATTTCCCGGATGTTGATGACCTTCTGGGTTTTTCGCTGTTCGCGCTCTTTTCTTTCCTGAGCGTATCGGTATTTACCGTAGTCCAGAATACGGGCTACCGGAGGTGAAGCGGTCGCCGCTACTTCAACAAGGTCAAGACCCTGTTTTCTGGCCATCTCAAGAGCCTGGGCAACCGGTAATATCCCCAGCTGCTCACCGTCGTCGCCAACGAGACGTACCTCCCTGGCACGGATTCTTTCGTTTATCGGTAATTCTTTAATATGCCTCTTCAGCCTCCTGTATAGTCGACTCTAAGCGTTGAATATAACATATTCTACCAGAACTCGCAAACCTTTAACAAGCTCAAAGCTCAAATCCCAAAACTCAAAGCTCATTACCAATTAAATATTTATGATGAATGATTCAAGATTTAAGAATAATTACCAAATCCCACCTTTACGAAATAATACCCGGTATCGTTTAAGGGGGTACGTCAGGTCTTTTAAAAACTCGGCAGAATCACACCCTGCTTGAGCAGGTTTTTCTGCAATGCTTTTACGTTTACATCTCTGACACTTACCCCGCTGTCCAGCGCTATCGCCGCTGCCGTCCCGGCTGCCTGTCCGAGACAGAGGCAGTGGGGTATCAGGTTGAAATGGGTATTGACGGATTCCTCCGACGAGAAAGCACGGCAGGCAACCAGCATACCTTCGATATTTTTCGGTACCAGACAGCGGTAAGGCATAAACATTTTGGGATACTCGTAGGAAGGCTCGCCGCGGTCATTACTGGCGAAAACGGCTATCGTGTCATCGAAGGGTTTCTCTGTGTTCATGTCTTTCTCGGTCAACACATATTCGCCGACTACCCGCCTGCCGCCGGTGGTTCCCAGCTGCGGAGCGGTCAGCATAATATAACTCTTCTCATATCCCGGGACATATTTTTTAAGAAACTCCCAGGTTATCAGCGCCTTTTTCCGGTTATCCACATCTACCCGGGTCATTTCTTCAACATCCGTCTGGTCTGCGGCGGGTATGTGAGGGTGAAACCAGATAACGTCTTCCTGGCCTTTCAGCACGCTCCTGAAGTGCCAGGCAAACCCGCCTTTCTCGGCAAGTGTTTTTATAAGCTCGTTATACTTCTCCGGCTGGCTAGTTTTGAATTCATCCTCTTTTTTAATGTCGACATTCGTAATCCAGAAGCAGAAAGCCAGGTTGCCAATCCTGCTGAAACGCTTGATTTCCGTGATTACATCAGCGCCGCACGGTATCAGTAGGTCGCCGTCACCCGTGCAATCGATTACCACCTTGGCAAGTATTGCCTGCCTGCCGGACTTACTTTCGAAAATAACGCCCTTAACCCGGTTTCCTTCCATAATCGGTTGCGTTCCCCAGGAGTGCAGGTAAAGCTTGACTCCCGCCTCTTTCACCATGTCGTTCAACTCATCCTTGAGTACTTCCGGGTCGACAACGGCCGAATACAATACGATTTCTTTACCCAGTTTATTATTTTTACGTATGTAGAAATGGCCCATATTGGCGTTCAGATAATAATCCACTACCTTTCTTTCGGAAGTGCCCCAATCCGACTTTTTGGGATATGAGGCGGCGCCTCTGGTATCCATCCGGTCTATTATCTCCTGGACGATACCGGCAATGTGTTGCTTGCCGTAAATATCCGCCAGGTTGGGGATAATATT
>CAZJQF010000090.1:0-7158 GCA_964547925.1 uncultured Dehalococcoidales bacterium | reverse complement strand
AATCCAGTAACCGGGAAAGTCCGGGGCGGTTATCAGTACGATATCGCAAAGTACCTACGGACCGGCGGCAGTGAAAAGACGCTGCAGGATGCTGGGTTTACCGACGATGCTATTAAGCAATCTAAGGACTATAACCGGGATTATTACGGGATAGGGCTGGAAGCTAACGGCAAGAACAAGCCCAAACTTACCTTCGGCCAGTATATCAACGGTTACTATGAAGCAAAGGGCTGGGACACGAAGGGCATGGCCCGAGCTTTTAATTATAAAAGTGGCGGGCTTAATACTGGAAATGTTAGCACGGAAGCAAAATGGGCCAAGACAGCCAATGGGAAAGAGGCTCTTACCCATTATCAAGCCGCCTATGATGATTTTAAGAGTAAGTACGGCAAGGGTGCCACGGTTGGAAGTTTGACTGCTCCGGCTGCCGGGCTATTATTTGCTCCGGGATATAAAATACTCGAACCAAGCCAGGGAATTAAAAATGTAACTGGCATGGAATGGGCAATTGGCGGGGCTCAACTGGCCTTATACGCTCTTCCCGGTATCGGGGCTATCGGGGGCAAGGCTGGATCTATCGCAACAAAAGCCGTGTCCGGGGCGGCTACGGGCGTCTTCGTTTATGATCAATCACAGAATTGGAGGGATTACTCACCCGGGGAAAAGGCTGCCAGTATTGGCTTTGATTTGTTAATATTAACACCTTTTATAGGATCGGCTTTGTCTAAAGTGAATATATCTAAAGTTAAAATACCGACAAAGACCGGTGATGTCGTGATCTGGAAGGGCGTCGATATAAACGGCCGGCCGATTATTGGCGTGTCGGAAAGAAAAATAGTAGTAGGTAAATCGGGTATAAAAGTACCTGAAGGCTTAGATGTTGAAGGCGCTTATAAACCGATTACTAAAATTGAGACTACAATAATAACCGACCCCGAACAGATGCGTAAGTTAGGTATTCCTGAATCTGAAATAGCCAAAGTTCAACGCACGTTATCTGACACTAAGTCGTTTGCTGGGGAGAAATCACCATACACCGATAAATACCTTACACCGGAAGAGGTAAAAGCCTTAAACGAAGACAGTGTCGGAACCGTCTTTAAACACGCCGTTAAAAACAAAAAAGGCGTTGATATGGTATATGGCAGCAGCACCATTAAAACCCAATTGAAGCCCGAGTTAAGAGGCTGGCGGGAACCAGCTGATATTGATATACAACTAAAATTAAACTCTGATGATGCCGCCAAGTTCGCACAGGAATTAACCAACGAACTTAAAAAGACGGAGGGTGTTAATAATGTCCGGATAAGTAAAGACTCTCCGACATTGATAGAAACGCAACGTGACGGAGAATGGCACCATGCGGTCGATATCCATGCAAAAGGTGAAGTTACAGAAGGGGCAGTCTCTACCATCGACCAGGCAGCCGGTTATGGATGGGTCGAAGACCTTGCCGAACCGGCACTTAAAATTAAATATCCCGGCGTGGGCGATGTCGAGATTATGCGGCTCAGTGAATCCGGCAAACGTAAGGGCATAGCAATCATGCGCTGGTTTGATAAAGAGGATTTTGTATCTTTAGCTAAAAAACAGGGTAAAACAGAGACGGAGATATCCGATATACTGGAACAGCTAGGGGTAGAGAATAAAAAGAAGTTCATCGCCCCGGAGCCGAAACGTATGAAGGATATCTCTGATTATTATGTAATTCTGCGCACATTTAAAGGCGAAGAGGTTGCCAATGCCTGGGCAAAAACATACGGGTATGACTATGAGAAACTTTTAGCCGCCGGAATTAAGGACCCGCCGAAATTAGCCGCTTGGAAAATGTCACCGGGAGTTAGCGGTGCAACAAAAGGAAAGCCAAGTATTAGTATTATCACCCCTAAAGGCATAAAAGTCAGCCCCAGCCTTGCCAGAATAATCAACAAACCTGTTACGCCGTCGGCAAGTATATCTTTATCGGGCAGTAAAAACAGTCCCGTGATAAACATCAGTGAAATAATCCAGCCCGGCAGTATGAGTTTAGAAAGAAGTTTATATGACGGGAAAACGGAAATATCGCAGGACTCAAGCGCTGCGGCCTCGGAAGGTAGTGATAATCTTAAATCTTATTCTATCAAAACGCCATCGCTATCAAAGGCCTTTTCTGGCGTCACCATCCGTTCAACCGGCAAAATAAGTATTCCGGTTTTAAAATCACCGCCTGTTATCAAGAATGCGAGTTCGCCAATTGGGGTGCCCAGTATATCAACCAATCCATCCGGCTCAATACCTAAAACGGCATTACAAAGTGTGCCGCCGGATAGTCCGCCAAAAACACCACCCCCGAGTCCGCCGCCGGACCATCCTTATTATCCGACGACCGAGTCGCCGCCGAAAGAACCAATTTTAAAGACAGGCGGTTCTAAAGCGGAAGTTGAAAGCGGAAAGAAAGAGGATTTTACCGGGGCGATTGCTTTCCAGCGGGGCAAGCTGGCTAACAACGAGCCGAATTATCTTATCATAAAGAAACCTTATAAACAGGCAGACGTGGGCAGTTACTTGGGCAAGCCTCCGGCGGGCGTTACTGTTGTTAACCCGAAATTAGGCGAAGGTAAGGGCGGTGTCGCAAGGACGCTTAAAGTCACCGGTGAAGGTCCAAAGAAAACGTTAAGGATAGACGCAGGCAGCCAGGATATCACCATTACACCAATCGGAAAGCATAAGATAAGGGTAACTCACACCGCGGATGTCGAAGGAAAGACGCATAATCCTTTAACGATTAGCAACCGGCCACGCCGACCGAGCATACCGAGGTATAAGACGCCGGGGATTAAACCGCAATACAAGTCGCGAAAGGTGGGGAGAATCTTTAGGACGCGGATAGGAAAGGGTGATGTATTAAGTAGACGGCCGTTATAAGATATATTAGATTTTATAGTCTTCGTCGTACTGGCGTATTTTTTCTCTGACTCTTTCGATGTCGACGTATTCTTTGCCGTCTTTAATACCGCTCATGAGGAATCCGGTATTATTACTATCATGATGAAGCCCCAAAGCTGTTTGGCATACTTCACAAATAACATAAACCTTTTTATTCTCTAAATCCATAACTAAGCCCGGTGGACTTAAGTAGACGGGCGGTCTTATCTGTTTATTACAGACATCACAATAGCTAGGTTTAGTTTCTTTTTTCTTAGTCTTAAACCAGTTCATTTCCATTATTTTACCACTTTGCAGAATTTTTGCAACACTACCCCTCTTTCCGCTCTTTCTTCCCCAACTTGTAGCCACCGACCAGGCCGGCAATCACGCCGACCAGCAGGCCGATAATCGCCCACTTGCCACCGGCCAGAGCGGTGAATAAGACGGTACCGGCACCCAGGGCAACGATGATACCAGTGAAAGAGATAGTGCGTTTCTTTTTGGTGGTAACGAATTTCATTTTACTTTCCCTCCAGTTTCACCGAATTAACATTGACCCACTTTTGCCCGGAGCCAGCGACTGGATTGATTAAGACCAGGACATTGCCATAAGCCGTCTTAACGTCTTTGATGGTTACCTCGAAGTTAAGAGTATCGACGGCGTAAGTGCCTTTGCGGCCGATAAGTTTGATGTGTTCCTGTACCATACTGTTATTCTCCTTATTCATTATCATTAACTATTATCATTATACACCTACAGGAGAATTTGTCAATAGGGTTAGGAAAATATTTTTACATCGCCAGTTTTAGTTGCCTGCTTTCCCGGGAAGCCGCTTGTCGGCAGCGGGGCGAACAAAACACGGCGTCCGCTCTTTTGGCAGTAAAGGAATTACCGCAAGGGCATACTTTTGTCACAGATAATTTTAATTCGTAGTAAGGACTGCGGGGTTTTTCTGTCTTTTTCGGCGGTTCTGTCTTTTGGGGTATAGATTTTCTAGGGGTCTGCGGTTTTACGGCAGACTTTTTAACGGCAACGGCTTGCTTGGGCGGTTTAAGCGGGCGGGTCGAGGCGGTCAGGGGTTTATAAAGCGGTAGTTTCTCCCCGACTTCCAGGTGGCCGTCTCTTTTAACATCGTAAAGAAGGTTCATAACTATTTTATTTTCTCATCTTCAATATACATAGCCACTGAATGATAACAATTAAAACATACTTGGGGATACCCGCCTAGTGGTGAAGTCCATGTGTTCTTTTCCTTCCAATTATCGCAGGTATCAGCGGGGGTTATGGGATTTGGAGCAAGTTTATCCTTTAAATCTATGCTTTTAGGGTGATACTCATGCTCGCAATTAAAAAACAATATACCTTTGTTATACCTTATCCATTTAGTCCCGATTGGTGCAATAGCCATCTTTCCCTCCGTCTAATTAATGGCGTTTCTGGACGGTGCTACTCTTTAATAAAAGAATGTTTTACTACTTTTAAAACCTTAGTCTTATTAGTCCCGTTTTCTCTTTTGAGGGTTACTAACTGTTTACCCCTAAGCCTGCAACATCTTAACTTCATGCCAAATATACCTCCGCTAGTTTAGTGGTATGTTTGCCGGTGGTTTTTCTAGCCAACCTCCGGTTTTAATTATTTAGTAATAGTTTTAACATAGCGTGCGTTCTTAATGCCTTCTGGACATTTAGGGTTATCACAGAACTCACCGACGTAAAGTTGACCGCAGACATCGCACATGTCCCAATATTCCATCGGCGGACCAAAACAACAATCGATACACCTAGCCCTGTTAAACTCATCATCGTCTACATTTACATGCCCTAGCGGTCTTTCTCGCCCACATTGAGGACATTTACCATCAAAGGACTTATACCATCCAATTTCACTCACATTTGCCATTTTACTTCCCTCTATAATGTTTTATTTTCCGCCCGCTTTACCCGGTCGCGGGCCTGCCGTAAGATGTAACCGTCTTTTTTCCGTTTATGCTTGTCTTTACTGCCGGGCTTTCGACCCAACCGCCCGCCGTTTTCCTTTTTTCTTTTCAGGGCGGCTTTCACTCTTTCGGACCGGCGTTTACTTTCCATGTTGGCAACCCAGCCGACTAAAGCATAAAGCAGGTCGCCGACTTCCCCGGGTGCTTCCGTCCATGGCTCTTGATAACTCAATACCTTAATGCCCAATTTCTTAAAGCGGTTTATCAAGGTAAGAATGGCGGTGGCGCCTTCCCTAGTAAGACGGTCCAGCGCCCACACTAAGACTATTTCGAAGTTCTTGGCCTCGGCGTCTTTGATAAGACGGCTTAGTTCCTTTTGGTGGCCTTCATGCCAGGCCGATTCCTGCTCTGAATATATGGCGGATATCTCATAGCCGCGGGTTTTGCAAAAGGATTCCAGCACCGGCAACTGATTGTCTAGTTTTTGCTCTTTCGTTGATACCCGGGCGTAAATGGCTGCTTTCATCTATTGCTTTCTCCAAATGCTTTTAGGAAAACTTCAGGAACCGGACTATTTACTACTCGATGCTTTAAAACGTCTATTAATATATCAATAGCCTGGGCTCGGATAACAACCTTACCCAGTTCTTGTAAATATTCTTCTTTAAGCCTATACAAATCAGACATACAAGATGCTTTCTGTTCAGGTGTTGAAATATCCCATTGCTTTAAATAATCTTCGCAACGTCTTCGTATTTCTCTATTATTCACTATCCAATCCTTCCAATCCGTTAGCCTATTTTAGCTTCAACCCTCAAAACTCGTTAATCAAAATGGTTTTTGCCGTGCCTGAAATTCTAATCAAATGGGTATATTTTGATTACTGGGTAGTTCCTGTCTGTAATATCGGGTTTCGGGGTCATATGCGGGGTAAAATAAATCTATGTTGCGAGTTACGTCATTCGTAAATTCTATATAGCCTTTGCCTCGCTTCGTTTCAAATAACGGTTTTAAATTATCCTTCAGCCACACTTTTACGCCCGCCTTATCACACGCCTCGACTATCTCTTTTACCCATTCGATTTTCGGCGGATTCTTACCACCCGAAAAGCCGCCGATAACGACGAATGAGATACCAGCAAGCGATAATCCTTCAGACGTTATATCTATTCGTTCCATTAATGGCTCAAAGGAAATCCACTTTTGCCTTGCTTCTAATCTGGCGAACTCCTGAGATAATAGTCTTTGGCTGTTATTACAGATAGTCATACCGCACCACGCATTGTCCGGGAACTTACCCCATTTCCGATAGTTCTGCGGTGCTTTGGTTAGGAAGAAGAATTGATGCTGGGGACAATGGTCAAGTAATTGCATAACATAATAAGATAGCGAGGTCATATTTAAAATACCGTCTTTTTGCTCAATATGGACTGGAACATTTGGGTCAACCCAATCCCCGAACAAATCACCAGTAAAGCAAACACCGATTCTGGCGGGCTTCTTGAGTGATAGCGGGTCTAATAATTTTTCAGGGTGTAGGGTCGGCTCGAAGGAACGGCTGAAGCGATGAGACATTCCCCTTGCCCAGCACTTATCAGCTACCGGACAGACTGACTTATCATGGCTACATCCGGTATAAAAGTTCCAAGAGTAACCTCTAGTGCCATCGGGGTTTACAAAGTATTCAATATTAGTTTTAGTCAGCATTACAAAACTCCCTTTGTGATTTAATTTGGGTAATCTCATCCTCTAATTTACGGATTCTTTCCCGTAACGTATTTAAAAGTAAACGGTCATGGTGTAATTTTCTAGGCATACCATAAAGATTTTCAGGTCTATTGTCAGATTTTCTCCCGTTAATATGATGGACTACCCATCCTTCGGGAAGTGGCCTACCGTTTTCCTTCTCCCATACTAATATATGTTCCAATACATAAGTTCTTGCTACTTGCCCCTTGGGGTGGTTAGGACAAAATACAGCTCTATATCCACCCGATGTTATTATCGGCTTGCCTCCCTTCCAATTAGGATTAGCTTCGCCGTTAAATCTATGAACACGCCCTTCTTTAATGCCGAGTTTTATAGCCTCACTTTTGGTGCGAGTCTTGATTTTATATTTTTCAAAATGATACATTACTAGCGAGTCGGGCATAGAAAGTTTTCTGGCAACTTCTCTCATTGAAAGGTTTTCGTCATAATATAGTTTTTCTAGCTGCTCTTTGGTGACATGGTGTTGTATCCTAGATTTCATATTCAATTCCTGTTTTAGTTAATGACATCTTATTCCCCTTTTAAGAGAGATTCAAAATACAAA
>CAZJQF010000089.1:0-7239 GCA_964547925.1 uncultured Dehalococcoidales bacterium | reverse complement strand
CCATTTGAATTTGTAGGCCTCATCCCCGCGTAAAAAATCGAATTCTTTCAAACGGCGTTGAAAAGCCTCCCGGATAACATACCAATAATGTATATGGCCCAGCTCAAAACGGGCGTACCGGATATCACGGGCGACCGTCATCGCATAAAACTTATCGTTATAAATAATAGAAAATAAAAGAGCCCCGGTATTACCGTCCAGAGTCAGATAAGAGAAATGAAGCATGCGGTTTCGGGAAAATGTTTCCGCAACATCCCGGTAATAATCACAATATGCCGGATTACTAAAAGGGCTTTTTATATTTTGATTTTGCCATCTTTGTCTATGGATTTCGAATAACATATCCAGACCGGTTTGCAGATTATCATTGTTGAACTGTTTATACTTAACACGGTTGCCTGTGTCATTGTGTCTGAAATAATACCGGAGCTTATTTCTTCTGGCAGCGGTTATACCGCGATAATAATCATTCCAACCGGGTGCTAGTGAAATATAAGGTGCTACCGTATCAGAGCCTTCCTTAAAAATTATATTTCCAACATCATTTATTATTTTTTGCCGGAATAATTTATAAAACGTACTGTCATCCGGTACAAGATCGAGTTTAACAAGGATATTTTTAGCTGAAGTAATACTGCCGATATACTCAAATAACGCGTCAATTACCTCTGTGGCATTTTCATCCCTGAAAAGCCCGACGTGATTTCCGTTCACTGCCCCGATAGTTTCCAGGCATTCGAAGCTAAAAAGTAAAGACTTATAGCCGGCCTTAAAAAAGGGAAAAATACCAATAGTATTACCGTCTTTTGTGATAACGATAATATTGAGTTTATACGAAGCCCCGAAATGCCGCCACCAAATAGAAATCCAGTCATAAGTAAGATATAAGGTATTGTTGCTGCCGCATTTTCCGGCAAATAAACTCCACTCTTCTCTAAATTCAGCCAATTCCCGGACGCTGTCAATAACCCGTAAGGAGGTATGAGTCGTTCTCTCTAAATTATTTTCAGTTTTCAATTAACTTTTTTTCTTTCAAATACTTTATTCCAAGTAAATAAAAGTAACGGAGTTCGGCGTAGATGACCGGCTTGAATTTCCCATATCCTTTTTGTGACGGTATATTATCGACTCCAACAGTATGATATAAAAAATCTATACCGTTTTCCCTTAGATATTCGAGCTTTTTAAAATTTCCGTAAACCATCAGATTCTGGCCCCGGTATTCCGGGTCGGTAAAGGTTTTTCCGGTACAGGCGCTCTTCTGCGAGAAATCTATCTCGTAGGGTATATTATCGATAACGGCTCTGGATTTTTGATTTAACCCCAGCCAGCTTATATGAACTAAATTCCGTCCTATAAAGAGGCAAACCGCGGTACCCCCTTTATCCAAAATATTTTCGGCATCGAACATAATTTCACGGATATCGGTATAATCACCAGCCGTAAGTTCAGCTTCTTTATTTGAAGTAATGATTTTACATACCACATCCGACCTCTTAGGCTGAAAAAGCGAACTATCCATTTGAATGCGTGTGGGATTTTTATATAAAAAGACGTGTTCGTACCTGAAAATACGAGGCGTAAAATAGCTGTAACCCCGTTTCGCCAGACCTGTAATACCATCACGCTTAGCGATTAAACGGGCTCTTGACCAAAACCGTTTCACCAAATTTACCGTCCTAACCGGTTACCTCGATGATAAAGGGGGAACAATCATGTTAACCAGGCAGTATGGATTTGCAGCAGTAGCCCCACATTATTTAAAGCATTCTTTTAATTGCGTATATGTATCGGCAACGGCCTGAGGAATGACGCGTAAATCTGCGATAACCGGCATAAAGTTCGTATCGCCGTTCCAACGGGGTACGACATGAGCGTGCAGATGGTCGTCGATACCGGCACCGGCCACTTTCCCAAGATTCATACCGATATTGAAACCGGCGGGGTTTAATGTTGTTTTAAGGGCATTCACCGCCCGATTAACGATTTCAAACATTTCCAGTTTGGCTTTGCTATCCAGTTCGTCCAGATTATCGATATGCACGTAAGGCACCACCATAAGATGTCCCGGATTGTAGGGGTAGTTATTCATCATAATATAGTTATATTTGCCGCGGAATAAAATCCCGTTAGCTTCGTCCTTCTTTTCTTTCGGCTTGTCACACAGGATACAGCCCTGCGGCTTGGTCTGCCGGATATACTCGATACGCCAAGGAGCCCAAATTGTTTTCATAACTTACCCCTCAAAATTATACAGTCCTATTTTAACGGTATCCGGGCAGGCCGTCAAAAGAGACCGGCAATTGTAAATTTTAGAACTAATCCGTTATAGTGGTATATGGTTTTTAAGATTATCCCCGTCCGGAATGATATGAAAATGCACATCGTTAAATTTAAAGCGGTCTGAATATGGACAGAAAACGTTTTGAGGAGTTGGTAGCCAGAGCTGTTGAAAACTTGCCGGAGGAATTCCAGGAAAGTCTCGAAAACGTCGATATCGTAGTGGCCGACCGGCCGATCCCGGAACAGCTCGAGGAACAGGGTCTCGGGCAGGATGAAACATTGCTCGGACTTTATGAAGGCGTGCCCCAGACCGGCCGGACCGTCTATTACAATATGGTCGTCCCGGATAAAATAACCATTTTTCAAAGGGCTATCGAGTCGTTATACCGCGACGAACTGCGGATAATCCGGGAAATCGAAGAGGTAGTTAAGCACGAAATCGCCCATCATTTCGGTATTTCGGACGCCAGATTAGAGGAACTGGAAGACGACAGGGAAAACCGGCAAGGACGTCAGGAAAATTAGCGCGGTTTTACACTGCCGGTTAATGCGTCTGCCGCTGTATAATATGCCTTCACCGTTTCTACGAAATGCACAAAGGATGACTCATCGGGAAAAGCTTTTTGCGGCACGATGTAAAAATTATTCCGCCGGGTTTGCAGATACAGATAATTGTCGTCCGAAGCCAGCCAATCGATACTTTCCCATTTGGTAGAAAAGTTACCGGCGTCCGAATTTTCGGTTATCGATTCCGTATCTACCGCTAGTTTATGCTTTCCCACAACCCGGTGGGGTCTCCGGCCGTCTATCTTTGCCGTGTTTTTCAACATATTGTAACGCAAGTATTTAGGCCAGAATATACCCAGCAGTATGAAATATAAGCCCATCAGACCCATAAAAATAGCTACCCACACATTTAACATCGCTAAAATCGTGAAAACAGCCGGCACAACGATAAAAAGAATACCCAAAGGCAAAGTTAGATTTCGCAACCGGGCTAAAGACCGCTTTATTTTGGGATTATGGTCGTAAAAATAATTGATAAATGCGATAAAATCATCGATATCCAACGTGTATTCGATATCCATTCTCAAAAATCCCTTTTCCGCTAAATATAATATAAAATATCAGATTCGGACACTTCTGGCAACAACGAGGCCGATATATATTTCGCATTTATTATTTGTAAATGGTATAATCTTGCCGTCTGCCTAAAGCAGGCAAATACAAAAAGTATCGGAGAGGAATGAATGCAGGAAGTCTACGAATTTTTGAAAAAGTGTGGCGCTTATTATCTCGCGACAGTTGACGGTGATAAGCCCAGAGTCCGCCCGTTCGGCACCGCCCACATCTTTGAGGGGAAATTATACATTCAAACCGGCAAGTCCAAAGATGTTTCCAAACAAATGGTGAAGAATCCGAATATTGAAATTTGTGCGATGGATAAAGGTGAATGGATTCGTATCCAGGCCGTAGCCGTGGAAGACGACCGCCTCGAACCTAAGGAAAGCATGCTGGACGCCTATCCCAATTTAAAGTCCCGGTATTCCGCAGCCGATAAAAATACCCAGGTATTATATTTAAAGGATGCCGTCGCCACAATTTCTTCTTTCACCAGCGACCCGAAAGTAATCAAGTTCTAATCTGTTATCAACCTGGTTAATAACTGCGGGGTATTAAATATTTCTATCCCGGACACCGTATGTATAATGAACAATTCTCAGGGAAGAGTTTAAATTCTCCCCTGAGGGTTGTTTTTTCCTGCCTGCCGTTAAAATTTCAAACGATTGATTAGTTAATCCCGAATGTAATATATTAGGAATGTTGTGATGGTGCATTATCAATGTGCCATCGGACAGTAGTACTTGTTTAACGACGGTAACGGTTTAGTTATGGAAATAAATGCGAAGCCCCGGAATCGGGTGGCAGTATACGCCGGGTCGTTCGACCCGGTAACGCTCGGGCACATCTGGATGATAAAGATGGGCGCGAGTCTCTTCGATAAGCTCATCGTAGCCGTCGGGACAAACCCGAGTAAAAAATGCCATTTCACAACCAGCGAAAGAATCAAAATGCTTCAGGAATCGACAGCCGGACTGGATAACGTAACCGTCGATAAGTACCCAAACCGTTTTCTCATCAACTATGCGGAGAGCGTCGGTGCCGGATATATCCTGAGGGGAATCAGAAGCACTACCGACTACGAGTACGAAAAAACACTGAGTTACGTTAACAGGCATATCAATTCGGATATCATAACCGTGTTTTTATTACCGCCGCGGGAAATGATCGAAATTAGCTCCAGCACGGTATGGGCACTTATTGGACCTGAAGGATGGGAAGAGGTCGCCGGGAAATATGTCCCTGCCTGCGTGTTAAAACGATTGATATCGGAAAAACAAGAGAATAAGAATAATCCGAACCACAAAAACCGACTATAAATCAAAAAACGGCATCGGGATGCTTCCCTGCATAAGTAAAGCGATTATTTTATTTCCTCAATTTTTCGACTTCGGCAACTATCGCCGGCAGAATCTCGCCGGTCTTACCCTGAATAAAATAATCCGAAATACTGTCTTCGGTCAGGGGTGACGGCTCCATATTTACTTCGATAATCGTGATACGGGCGTTATCTCTGGCGATACGGGGCAGGTTGGCGAAGGGATATACTACCGCGGAAGTGCCGCAGACCAGCATACAGTCGCACTGCTCGACTTCCCTCAAACTCCCGATAGCCACATCGTCCGGAATCTGTTCCTGAAAATAGACCACATCCAGTTTCAAGACACCGTTACAATACCGGCACCGCGGGGGCAATTCATTAAATTCTTTTAATGCTTCCAGATCGTAATCTTCCATCAGATACCGCTTACCGCACTGCATACAGCGCAACTTAAAATGGTTGCCGTGATAATCGATTACATTCTGGCTGCCCGCACTTTCGTGCAGATTATCGATATTCTGGGTAATGACGCATTTTAGGATACCCAACTTCTCTAATTTTGCCAGAGCGTAATGTCCGGGATTAGGTTTAATTACGGACAGGTCTCCGAACAAACCCGGGGAACCGAGGGTTTCCACCCAGTAACCTTTAGGGTCTTCCAGCAAACGCCCGTACATCTCGTAAACACGTCTTTCCGCCGCCGGGTCTTTGGTCCAGATACCGTCCGGGCCACGGAAATCGCGGATGCCGGACTCGGTGGAAATACCGGCTCCGGATAAAGCGACTACGTAGTGCGATTTAACAATATCCGCCGCCGCTTTTTGGATTAATGCTTCTTTAGTCTGACTCATAACTAATATTATATCCCGAGGAAATTTCAGACTCAATTATTCGATGTTTAAATATAATGTTTTAATATATCACACACCGAAAAGGCAGCCATAAGGGTTGCCCCTATATAACGTTAATACTGATGATTGATTCAATATTAAATGCTAAATGATAAACGGAAAATGCTCAATAGATTACGCACCCAGTCCAGGTGACTTTATCCGCATGAAATTGGTAATCGAGGCCGAGGCTGCGTAATAACAGGGCCACATCGATGCCGAGTGCCTCAACGGACGATCTGGCCTTATCGGGGTGGACACAGGGTGTATTGGTCCTGGCACCGCAAACGTCACACAAAGTACATGTGCCCGCCGCGATACCCCAGACATCTTTAATACCGTTTTCTTTTAGATAATCTTCGACCCTGAGAATGTTATTATTGAAATCGAGAAGAGAGGGTTTCATTAGTTTCCAGTCTCGTTTGATATTAAGATTTACGGTCTGCCTGAGTAAAATCCCGTGATGGAAATTTTTGAGTGTAGCTTTCACTTCATCAATCAAGGGAACGTTCGGAGGGCAAGTATAGCTTTTCCCGTAGTTACCGCACCTGTTTTGCGTGCAGTAACCGCGGACTCGTTCTTCCGGAACAAGCATTTCCGGTTTAAATTCCAGACATGTTTGAATACCTAATTGACCGGCAAAGCCGCAAACGTCCACTGTTACGCCCCCATTATCAAAGCATGCGAATCAAATTAAGTATACCTGAAATATATCAAAAAATGGAAAAGTCGGTTTCTATTAAAGGATTTTCACGAATTAAAAGTTCATCAAATTAGATAACATAGGAAAACATATTACCGACCGGAGGTGTATAATAAAATTTTATAGGTAATATGACAATAAACACTTGACACCTCAAATTATATGGTATATAGTATTTACCATTAACACCGTAACACACCTGATCTTTATTTGTTGGAGCAATTTTAAAACTGTTAGAATTGCTTCTGTTTTTGTGTGTAGAGAATGGGAACGATGATACTTGAAGTAAATGAACTGACGAAACAATTCGGCGGGCTCACTGCAGTCGAGAATGTGAGTTTCAGTGTAGCCAAATCTGAAATCGTAGGGATAATCGGTCCCAACGGTGCGGGAAAAACTTCTCTATTAAACGCCATCAGCGGGCTTTATCATCCCATCCAGGGCAAAGTAATATTTGATGGACATGATATTACCCATGCGAAACCTCACCAGATAGCCCGCCTGGGAATCGGGCGGAATTTCCAGTCATCGATGTTGTTCATGTCACTCCCGGTAATCGAGAATGTTTTCTCTTCGGCTCATATGGCTTATAAAACCCGTGTATGGAAAAGATTTTTGCGCCTTCCCTCAGCCCGCAACGAAGAGGCTATGTTAAGACAAAAAGGGGAAGCAATCCTTAAAAACCTGGGAATAGACCATTTAAAAAATGAAACGGCAGACAGTTTACCGCACGGCTACCAGAGAATATTAGGGGTATGCATCGCTTTAATGACCGACCCTAAACTATTGCTTCTGGACGAACCCCTGACCGGCATGAATCAAAACGAAATCCAGACAATGGCAGATATAATCCGCCGGATAAGAGAAAACGGCGTTACGATTATTTTAATCGAACACAATGTAAACGCCGTACTCAAATT
>CAZJQF010000088.1:0-7337 GCA_964547925.1 uncultured Dehalococcoidales bacterium | reverse complement strand
TTTTCGGCAATTATACGATTGCTTTCATCATAACTGCCGGGCTAGCTTTAATAGGAGTGATACTCAGCTTTATTATGCTGAAGCCACCCCGAACGAGACCTCAGGTATAAGATTGCTAACTCTTTGAACGGTGTATTTTCGGGGCGGCGTGAATTTCACCCGCCCTGTTACTTTTTGTTGACCGCTGTTTCCGTTAAAATAAGATATTTCTCAAGTACAGTTACAAGGAGGACATCTGATATGCCAAAGAAAAATATCCTTGAATCTACCGGCTACTGCGGACTTTATTGCCCCGACTGCATCAGATATAAAAGCAAAGCCGCAAAGCTGGCCGACAAGTTATTGGTAGAACTTGATAGATCGGACTTTAAAGAATATGCCGGTATCAAGAGCAGCTCGAAAAAACAGCTTAATCCCGTTAAAGCATTCAACCGTTATCCCGAGTGTATTGAAGTCCTCGATGCCATAGCTAATTTGCAGTGTAATATCCCCTGCCGTCTCGGCGAAGGGTGCTCATCCTTTTCCTGCGAGATATTGAAATGCTGTAAAAATAAAGGCTTCGAAGGCTGCTGGCAGTGCGAAGAATTTGAGAATTGCCTCAACTTCGAAGGTTTACATTCCATACACGGCGAATCTCCAATACGGAATCTGAAAGTAATTAAAAAGCACGGTATTAATAACTGGCCTAAATACAGACATAAGAGTTACATCTGGCAGAAATAACACCATGAAAACCAAAAACAGCCCCGACTGGGTCGGGGCTGTTTTTTTTACTTTAGTTATAACCGGAGAGTTACTAGGCTTCCTGGCCTTCGATTTCCCTCTCGGGTCTTTTCACAGGTGCGGCGGGAGCGCCGGCAATGGGATCCGGTTCCTCGACTCTGGTCTCCCGTTCGATAACCGCGGCTAACTCTTTGTAAGCGTTACCGCCGAACGACTTGAACTGAGATGCCAGAATATCAGAATATTTGAACCCTTTGGAATTAACCCATTCCCGGTGAACCTTATCACCGCGGCCGAGCATATGGCGGGCTAAATCCAGAGCACCCTTCCGGGAAACTTTATTACAAACCGGGCAATGATAAGTAATCATAAACTACTTTTTACCTCCCTTACCCTTGGCTTTCTTTTCCTGTAATGCATAATACACCTTTTCCGGTGTAATGGGTAAAGTCTTGATTCTGACGCCGCAGGCGTCAAAAACGGCGTTGCCGATAGCACCGGCGGTCGGATTGGTAAGACCTTCACCGGCTTCCTTAGCACCGAACGGTCCTTCCGGTTCGTAGGTATCGATTTCCAGGATAGGCGTGTCCGGCATATCCAGAGTACGGAGCATCTTATAATCGACGCCCAGCGAAGGATTCAAAATCTTACCGTTATCCATCGGCTGGTCTTCGCAGATGGCGTAACCGGCGGCCATCGAGGCGGCACCTTCCAGCTGGCCTTCGATACCGACAGGATTGATAACCGTGCCGCTTTCATGAGCGGTGGTGATGGCTTCCAGTTTAACCCGGCCGGTGTCGGGGTCAACGGAGACCTCGGCAGCCTGAACGCCGAAACTGTAAGCCGGGGAAATCATACCCTTGCGGTGCGGTGTGTAGTGACCGCGGCCCATGATAAATTCACCGTCTTTACCGCGGACAGCTTCCTTAACGACATCGAAGTAAGAAATGCCTCTCTCGGGACGGTCGACCAGATGAATCCAGCGGTCCTTGATATCCAAATCGTAAACGACATTCGGATGGAGTTTAGCCTGGGCGAATTCCAAAAGCTGTTTTTTCGCATCGGCAGCAGCCATTTTAACCGCATTACCGTTCATTAAGGTTTCGCGGCTGCCCCATGCACCGAGGTCCGGAGGACAGGTGCCGGTATCTGCAGAGTGGATTCTGATATCTTCCAATCTGACACCGAGCTCTTCGGCACAAATCATGGACAGAGTCGTATTGGAGCCCTGACCAATGTCGCAGGCACCGGTGAAAAGATCTACTTTACCGTCATTGCTGATTCGCACAACGGCAGAAGCAAACGCGTAAGGGGTATCGAACCAGTTGAAGATACCGCCGGACATGAAGCCATAGGAGGAAACGCCGATACCGTGATTAGCCGGTAAAGTTTTGCGGCGTTCTTTAACCCAGTCATCGATTTTATCAAGACACTGGTGCAGACCGCAGCTCTGGATGAAAGCCTGTCCGGGGACTTCATAATTCGAAGTCATGCCGTTAATACGGCGAAGCTCGATGGGGTCCATACCCAGATCGTGGGCAATCATATCAATTTGCTGCTCGCCGGTAAACACCGACTGGGGAGCCCCGAAACCGCGCTGAGCGGAAGTCGGAGCGGTATTGGTATAAGCCCGATAACCATCATAACGATAGTTCGGATATTTGTAGGGGAAGGAGGAGAAGAAACCGGTGAGATAAAGTGCGGTAGCACCCATACCGGTATAAGCCCCACCCTCGGTGAGTACCCTGACTTCCTTGGCCAGTAATTTACCTTCTTTCGTGGCACCGAGTTTAATGTTGTAATACATCGGGGTGCGGCGTTTTGTCGCAATGAACTCTTCCTCACGGGAAAGAACAATTTTTACCGGGCGGTATAGTTTCTGGGAAAGCAAAGCGGCACAGAACTGAGCCGAATCGGTTTCGAATTTACCGCCGAAACCACCGCCGGTGTGCGGCTTGATAACCCGGACATCACCTTCACGTAAACCCAGCATCCCGGCCAGAAGGGCCTGGACGTAATAAGCAGCCTGGGTCGAAGTCCATACGGTCAGTTTGCCGCCGTAATCGAAGCTGGCGACGGCACAGTGGGTTTCCATACAGGCATGAGCCTGAGAACTACATTTGAACTGGTCCTCGCGAATGACATCGCATTTCTTGAAGGCTTCATCGACATCGCCCCACTCGATATGGCGGTTAACGTTAATATTAAGTTCGACACCGTCATGAATCTGGATGGCGTCTTCTTTGATGGCATCCATGGGGTCGAAGATAGCGGGCAGCTCTTCATATTCGACTTCAATTAAATCGAGGGCTGCCTCAGCGGTATCTTCATCGATAGCAGCTACGCAGGCTACGGGGTCGCCGATATAGCGTACTTTAGTCCTGGTGAGAATTTCCTCATCGCATAGTTCCGGGAACCGCCGCCAGATACCCTGCTTGAAACCGATAGTATCTTTACCGGTGAGAACTTTCTTCACCCCGATCATTTTTTCGGCTTTGCTGGTATCGATATTTAAAATTTTGGCGTGCGGATACGGAGAGCGGAGAATTTTTCCGTAAAGCATATTAGGAAGGGTAATATCGAAAGTGTATTTACCGGAACCGGTAATCTTTTCCGGTCCGTCAACGTTATGTACTCTATGTCCGATTACCGAATACTTAGTCAACTTTGTCCTCCTTGTACAAGCCCGCAGCTACATCCGTAAGAGCGCGAATAATGCTGTTGTAGCCGGTGCAACGGCAGAGGTTGCCATCGAGGGCTTCTTTTATTTCCATTTTAGTCGGTTTGGGATTCTGCATAAAAAGAGCTTTCGAAGACATCAACATACCAGGAGTGCAGAAACCGCACTGGTAGGCACCGTGGTCGAGGAAGGCTTTCTGAATCGGGTCATATTTACCGTCTTTCGCTAAACCTTCGACCGTCATTATGTCCCGACCGTTCGCCTGAAGAGCAAGCACCGAGCAGGACTTAACTGAAACGCCGTCCATAATAACGGTACAGGCGCCGCAGGAGCTGCTGTTACAGGCTCTTTTAGTACCGGTCAGACCAATCTGGTCCCTGATAACTTCCACCAGCAATGTCTTCGGGGAAACGAAAACCTCATAAGGTTGTCCGTTAACCGTGAATTTTAATTCTTTCTTACCGCTCACGTCCGCTACGCCTCCTTCGCTCTATTGTAGGCTTCGATGCCTACTTTCTTAACCATCGCTTTGGCCAGCTCTTTCCGATATTCTGAAGTGGCGTTGATATCGGTAACCGGGCTCGATTCACCGGCAGCGAGTTCGCCGGCTTCCGTAAACAAAGCTTCGGTCAGTTTTTTACCGCGTAATAATTCCTCCGCTTTCTGGGAACGGAAAGGAGTCGGAGCAGCCGCCCCGAGAACAACGCGAACATCCTTACAGGTGCCGTCAGCGGCTAAGGTGACGGATACGGCAGCGCTGACTGTCGCCATTTCGCTATCGATAATATTGAACTTCTTATATGCCACACCGGTTTTCGCCGGAGGAGCGGGGATTTCAATCTCGGTAATCATTTCGTTGTGTTCCATCACGGTATCGAAGTAATCGCGATAGAACTCGGCCATCGGTACGGCTCTTTCACCTTTTACACTGGCCAGTTTAACCACAGCATCCAGAGCCATGAGTACCGGAGCCGGGTCACCGGCCGGGTCGCCGTGAGCGATGTTCCCGCCGATAGTACCCCAGTTACGGGTTTGCGGGGAAGCCAGTCTTTTTTCCATTTCAGGAAGCACACTTAAAGCACCTTTGAGAACCTCTGAGAACTCAATTGAGCGGTGAGTCGTCAGAGCCCCGATTCTGACCGTACCGTTCTTTTCTACCTTAATATAATCGAGCTCAGTTAGTCCTTTGACATCGATTAGATTTTCCGGGGCGACCAGACCCTGTTTCATGATGATGAGCAACGATTGCCCGCCGCCTATTATCTTGCTGTCTTCATATTTATCCAGCAAGGCGAGGGCGTTCTCCAATTTTTGCGGAGAATGATATTCGAAATCTTTAATCATTCCGACCTCCCTTTTAATTCCGAATTTCTTATTGTAAAGCTTCTAACTTTTTCTGTAGATTCTTGGTGAAGTCCTGGACGACCTGGGTAGCTTTGGCTCTCATAATACGCTCACCGAAGGTAGCCAGTTTGCCGACAATATTTACCGATGCGGTGTAAACGACATCGACATTATCACCACCCACATCGTTCAGGTCGACAACCAACTCCATAGTGAAAGTACCTAATTTCCCGAGAGCTTCACCTTTACCGACCGCTTTAACATGCTTGGGAGCGACTACTTCAGTAAGCTCGACGGCAAACTGCAGTTTTACGGAAATCGGGCCGACCGATTGTTTTACCAGACAATTGTAATGTCTGTCATCGACTGCCTCGATTTTCTCGGCACCGGGCAAACAGGATGCTAAAGTACCCGGTTTTAATATTTCGTCCCAAATTTTTTGAAGCGGAGCCTTTAGAGTGAACTTGCCTTCTACTATCACGTTAAGCCTCCTTATAAGCTTTTAGACACGTGTTAAAAATAACATAATTGGAGAGCAGGACTGGAGATTAAGAGTATAAATACCGAATTCGCCGGAGTACCGTTAATTGCAGATGATTCCTCGCGCCCCACCGCTAATCATATATTTGTAAGGTAACCCATGTCAACCATCTCACACCATCTGCCGATTTACAGCTGTGCAACCGAGTTAACAGATTAAAAGTAGTGGATCCCCGGTATTCAAAATCCTCCTGTCAGGATGTTTATTTACCAGTCAGTAACATAATATTAACCAAACAATGTCCAGTTTGTCAAGCACGATTTCATGGCTGGTGCATGCCTGAATTAATGACAAATATTTTGCACAAATACCTAGAATAAGATATAGTGATATAAGAGTACTATCGTCTGAGTTTTCATAATAATTTTAAGGGGAGGGACAATTTGAGTAAACGGAATGCATGTATAATTGCAGCTGGAATATCGAATTTCGGCGAAAGACAGGCACATTTCGTCGATTTATTCCAGGAAGCAGCAAAAAGGTGTTTCGATGACATCCCGGCGTTAAAACCGAAAGATGTCGACGGAATACTGGTTGCCACCTCTCTCGGCGGCAGAACTTCGACCCAGGTTAATGCCGCTCCCGTAATTGCCGAAAGACTGGGTATTAAACCGCAAACCATCTGCACAAGACTCGATACTCTCTGCGCCGGAGGCAGTTCCGGTATTATCCTGGCAAAAGGCCTGGTTGAAAGCGGTATAGCCGATGTCGTGATGGTTACCGGCGGAGAAAAACTGTACACCCCCCAAAAATGGGAGGTATTTTACAGCGAAATAAACGTAGTCGACCACGACTGGGACGGGGCTCAAGCCCTGGGCTTACCGCCGCCTTTCTTTGCCATGCATGCCAAAGACCATATGAAAAGATTCGGCACCACAAAAGAACAGCTGGCGGCAGTATCCGTGGCGAACTATAACTACGGGGCAGTCAACCCCACTGCCCAATATCAGAAAAAACTTACACTTGAGGAAGCTATGGCGGCTCCTTCCGTAGTTCCGCCGCTAACTCTTTACGATTGCTGCCCGATAACCGACGGTGCTGCCGCGGTGATTATCGCCAGTGAAGAAAAAGCCAAGGAATTCACCGATCGGCCGGTGGTATACATCCGCGGGACGGCTCAGGTATCTCTAAACAGCGTTTCCGCCAACTGGCCGGGCGGGGATAACTTCTCCGAATGGCCTCACCTAAAGCTGGCTGCGGAAAGAGCTTACCGGGTAGCCAAGGTCGGCCCGGATGATATCGATGTAGCCCAGACGCATGACTGCTTCACCATTTCGGAAGTCATCGAGGTTGAAGAGTTCAGCTTCTGCAAGAAGGGTGAAGGCGGACCGTTCGTGGCATCAGGTGCCATTAATTTAGGCGGCAAGATTCCGATAAACACCGACGGCGGCCTGCTTTCCTGCGGGCATCCTTTCGGAGCTACCGGTATCCGCCAGGGAGCTGAAATCATGAAACAGCTCCAGGGTAGAGCCATCAACCAGGTCAAGGGTGCCAGCATCGGCCTGACCCATAACCTGAGCGGTGCTTGCGCTGAGCATACGGTATTAATCTACGGTCTGGAACCGGTGAAATAAGGAGAGAGAGTAGAATGGGAAACGAAATACCGATTTTAGAAGGCAAATACCCGGTTACGATGGATATCTGGCCCATGGAAGCCAAAGAATTTACCCGGATATATCCGTTTTACGACAATCTCAAAGAGGGCCGATTTACCACGACTAAATGTAAGAAATGCGGTTATGTCGCCTTTCCACCCCGCGTAATATGCCCCGAGTGTTACTCCGATGAACTGGAATACATCGACTTGCCGAAAGAAGGCAAGATAATGACCTTTTCCGAAGAGGTCAAGGGCGTACCGCTGGGATTTGAATCGCCGTTAATTCACGCCTGGATTAAATTCGAAGGCAACAGCCCGGTCAAAAGACTGTTGAGCCGGATTTTAAACTGCCCGGCCGGCAAACTTAAAGAGGGCGATACCGTCCGTCTGATAGTATTCCCGGTGCCATCTCATCCGATGGACGTTAAGAGAGAAACTAAAATCGTCGAGCG
>CAZJQF010000087.1:6178-7386 GCA_964547925.1 uncultured Dehalococcoidales bacterium | reverse complement strand
GTTACGTTCCTAAGGATTCGGCAGTAGCAATTGACATAAAGAAGATTAATGAGGCAATAGCCGAACCGTTTTATCACCTGCTGTGCGTGGGAGAGGAGAAAAACTTAAAAAATATCGGGTCCAAGGTACTAGATGCCGGTGATATAATGAAAACTATCTCCGGCTGGACAGCGGTAGGTTACGGAAAGACACTGACTCCCAGGGGCGAGCCCATTTTTGATTTCCTGCCAAGTTTCAGAAAAAAAGTAGTCGAAGCCCGGAAAGGAACGCTGGTGATGAGTGAAGCAATTACTCAATTATCCGTAAAATGCGACCCGGCGGACGCACAAAAAGTATTGTATTTACTTTCCGGACCATCGAGTGAGATGAATATAACCTTAGTCAAAGATATGGAAAGATATTTACGTGAGATGGTACCGGAAGCGACGATGAGGAATGGCGATTATCCGGTTGGCGGCAATTTTCTTGAAGTTACTTTAGTAGTATCAGGACTAAAAGATGTCGCAAAGGTAAGAGAATATTATACCAAGATCACAAAATACTCAGAGGAATCTTCCACAACTATTACTAAAAGTGAAGCGAATCCGGGTACTGATGATAATTTAGAAAATGCGTTATCTCCAGATTAATGAGAACTCCAGGGATATAGCAGGAAATATCACAAATTAGCTGGTGGGGAAGCGGGGAGTTGAACCCCGACGCCTTTTGGGCACATGGTCCTAAGCCATGCCTGTCTGCCGATTCCAGCACTTCCCCAGAAGCTATTCTATTCTAGCAAAGTAACCGAAGTAAGTCATCTATAATTGACAAAGCCGGAGCCTTTCATTTACTCTGAAGTGAATGAACGCTTTGTTAATAACCGCCTCACTGGTAGTCGCCTATATATTGGGTTCTTTCCCTTCGGCTTACCTGGTCGGACGTTTCCGCAAGGGTGTCGATATACGCACGGTCGGCAGCCGGAATATGGGAGCGATGAATACCTTTTACCGGGTGGGTTTCTGGTACGGCATACTTGTGTTGTTTTTAGACATCGGTAAAGGAGCGGCCGCCGTTACTTTAGCCGGAGTGCTGATGAAGCTCGGTAGTCCGAGTGATTTTCTCGCTCTTTTGACACAGGTATTAGCCGGTGCGGTGGTGGTACTGGGGCATGCGTTCCCGGTGTTTTTGAAGTTCAAAGGGGGGAAGGGCGGCGCGACGTGCATCGGGGT
>CAZJQF010000087.1:0-6078 GCA_964547925.1 uncultured Dehalococcoidales bacterium | reverse complement strand
GATATCTTGAAGCTTTTTATATTTGTGCTATAATGTCTCCAATAATAAGAGAAAGAGGCGGAGTTGGCTGATTTTCAGGAAGCGTTTTTAGACATAGAAACTACAGGTTTATCCGCTGCCGACTGTGAGATTACAGTTATCGGAATTTATTTGCCTAACAATAACAGAAGCAAGCTTATCCAGCTGGTGGGTGACAGGGTAACGGATGAGAACCTGTTAAAGTCGCTGCAGGGAACCAATACTATTTATACATATAACGGTAGGAAATTTGACCTGCCGTTTATTAACCACCGTTTGGGTGTGGACCTGGCTTCGATGTACAAGCATTGTGATTTGATGTTCCGGTGCTGGGAGAATAATTTATTCGGCGGCATGAAGAGCGTGGAATTACAGTTGAATATTCCCCGGCATCTGAAAGAAATAAACGGTCTGGAAGCAATAAAGCTGTGGTGGCGGTACATCAATAACTACGATGAAAAGGCACTCGAACTTCTTTTGGAATATAATAAAGAGGATGTAGTAAACTTAAAGACCCTGCGTGATAAACTAATGAAGTAAATAAGGAGGCAGCCCTATGAATTTAGGAATCTGGCTCGGTATAGCGGGTATCGTAATCCTCATCGTCTTACTCATCATCATTATGCGGCGTAACCGGAAAAAGTAATCTGTATAGACATACGGTTTAAATTAAGTTATTAATTTACGTCTATCTTCAGGAAAGGCGTGTAATTTACACGTGCGATAATGACAGCTAATCCCCAGCCGAAAAAATGTTCGGTTTTTCCCCCGGTACAGAACCCCATTTGTTTGACAGTGCTGCCTGCCCTAAACTAGAATTTACGAGGTAGCAACCGATTCACAACTTTCAAAATACTGCATCTTGAAAGGAGACCGATGGTTATCGACTACAAAAAAGAAGGCCATATCGCGTATTTTACGATAAACCGTCCGGAAGCCATGAATTCTATGAACATTGCCGGTCTGCGGGAACTTGGCGAAGCTTTGACGGATTTCCAAAATGATAATGAAATGTGGGTAGGCATTATCACGGCGGCCGGTGACCGGGCTTTTTGCGCCGGTGCCGATGTGAAGGATGCGTTACCTTTTATGCAGAAAACTATTGAAAAAGTGCCGTCGACCCATATGCGCGGCTTAAATATCCGGAAGCCGTTGATTGCGGCGATTAACGGCGTGGCATTGGGGGGCGGACTGGAAATTGCTCTGGCCTGCGATATCCGTATCGCCGTAGAGAAAGCCCGTTTCGGCGTGCCGGAAGTAACGCTCGGATTAATTCCGGGGTGGGGCGGCACGCAGCGGTTGCCGCGGACGATTCCCTGGGCTAAAGCGGCAGAAATGCTGTTCACGGGTAAGTGGATCGACGCTAATGAAGCTTACCGGATAGGTCTGATAAATGCCATCGTTACGCCGGATAAATTAATGACTGCAGCTAAGGAAATGGCGGAGAATATCTGCAAGGCAGGACCGCTGGCAGTGCAGGCTACCAAGGAAGCAATGATTCGCGGGACGAGTGTGAGTTTGGAAGAAGGTTTACAGATTGAATCCGAACTGGAAGCGAGGACAATGCTTACCGAGGATTTTACCGAAGGCACCAGTGCTTTCGTCGAAAAAAGAACCCCGAAATATCAAGCAAAATAAAATTATTTAAGATAAAACAATTATTAAGCAGAGGAGGCTTATTATTATGACAGAAGCAGTAATCGTCAGCGGTGTGAGAACAGCTATCGGCAATTTCGGAGGGGCATTAAAGGATATTCCCGTAGTCCGGTTGGGAGCTACGGTTATTAAGGAAGCTCTGAAAAGAGCCGGTGTACGGCCGATGCGCGACCCGGAAACCATGTCTTACGCTCCAGCAGTATTCAAAGATGCCGGTCTGACCGACTTGGAAAAGAAGTATTTTAATTGGGACAACGCTTTAACCGAAGTTAAAATCGATGAAGTTATTATGGGCAACGTAGTTCAGGCCGGACAGGGTCAGAATACCGCCCGTCAGGCAATGATTTACGCCGGCGTTACGAAAGAAACCAACGCTTTCACGGTTAACAAAATTTGTGCGTCCGGTATGAAGGCCGTCGCTCTAGCCGCCCAGGCTATTAAAGCCGGTGATGCCGAAGTTATCGTGGCCGGCGGTCAGGAAAATATGAGTCTGGCTCCGTACTATATGCCGAAAGCCCGCTGGGGTGCCCGGATGTTCAACGCAGAGTTGGTTGACGGTATGGTTTATGACGGGCTGTGGGAAATTTTTAATAACTATCACATGGGCCTGACTTCGGAAAATATTGCCGAGAAATATAATATTTCTCGCACCGAACAGGATGAGTTTTCCCTGGTCAGTAACCAGCGTGCCGTAGCCGCAATCAAGAATGGCATTTTCAAGCAGGAAATCGTACCGGTTGAAATTAAAGATAAGAAAGAGACCAAACTATTCGATACCGACGAGCATCCGCGCGAAACCACGATGGAAGCTCTGGGTAAATTAGCTCCGGTATTCAAACAGGGCGGTACGGTAACCGCGGGCAACGCTTCCGGTATTACCGATGCGGCAGCGGCTTTGGTTATCATGTCGGACACAAAAGCCAAGCAACTCGGTTTAAAACCGATTGCGAAAATTAAATCATATGCCACCGGCGGCGTCGACCCGGCTTATATGGGTCTCGGCCCGATTCCCTCGACCTGGAAGGCACTCAAGATTGCCGGTTTAACCCTTAAAGATATGGGTGTTATCGAGCTTAACGAAGCTTTCGCTTCACAGTCACTCGGGGTTATCAAGGAAATGAATATGGATATGAATAAGGTCAACCCTTACGGCGGCGGCATTTCACTCGGCCATCCCATCGGCTGCACCGGTGCCCGCATTATCGTTACCCTGATGAACGAAATGGCCAGAAAGAACTTCAAGTACGGTCTGGCAACGCTATGTATCGGCGGCGGTCAGGGCATGTCCGTAATCCTCGAGAGATAATACTTAATTCGATAGTATTTTATAAACTCCCTCTCCCGTTAAAAGGAGAGGGAGTTTTATTTAGCAAAGGCTCTGCGTAGCTGAAATTACCGCAGTTATGGTAGAATTTTTACTGGTTTGAAATTAAGATGAAATATTCATTTCGTTTCGTTATTGTTGCCGGAATATTTATTGCCTGTTTAATGACGGCTAATATTATCGGTGTGAAGTTTGTAAGCTTCGGTTTTATCAATTTACCGGCAGCAGTGATATTATTTCCGTTCAGCTATATTTTCGGGGATATTCTGACCGAGGTGTACGGATTCAGGACGGCACGTAAGGTAATCTGGCTGGGTTTCGGATGTAACCTTATATTTGTGCTTTTTGCTTATTTTGGCCAGATATTACCGCCGGCGGCGGGCTGGGAGGGACAGGCGGCGTACGAAGCGATTATCGGTAGTACGTGGAGGATTTTGTTAGCTTCGTTTTTGGGATATATCGTCGGTGAATTTACCAACTCTTTTATTCTTTCACGGATGAAAGTGCTGACCAGGGGCCGGTGGCTATGGTCACGCACGATAAGTTCGACAATAGTCGGTGAGGGTTTCGATACGGCGATATTTTTAACCGTTGCTTATATTGGAATGCCGTTTTTCACCCCGATTGTTATCCTTTATCACTGGACGGCAAAAGTATTAATCGAGGTGGTATTTACCCCGGCTACTTACGGGATTGTCGGGTATTTGAAAAAGAAAGAAGCCGTTGATACTTTCGATTACAAAACCAGCTATAATCCGTTTCTTGTTAAGGAATAGCAGTGGATATCAAGATATTAGGGGCCCATAATACAGAGACAAAACAGACCAGGATGAGCTGCATCGTTATCGACGGTAAGCTGGTACTCGATGCCGGTGGTCTTACATCAGGCTTGTCCCTGAAACAGCAAACAAAACTTGAGGCTATTTGTCTCACACACGCCCATTACGACCACATACGAGACCTTCCGGCACTGGGGATGAATTTATTCCTGAGTGAAAATCGGGTCGATATATGTTGTACGGAAGAGACTTATAAAGCGATAAAAAAATATCTGACTAATGATGAATTGTATCCGGACTGGTTCGAACGCTCGGTTTTTGGTTTTATACCTCTGGAGAAATACAAGCCGCTAACAGTTGGTAATTATATTATTAAGGCTTTACCGGTTAAACATCCGGTACCATCGGTTGGTATAGAAGTGACGGACCGTGATGGGAGGAAAATATTTTATACCGGCGATACAGGTACGGGGTTAGCGGATATCTGGCCGTTAACTAATCCGCAATTACTCATTATAGAAGTAACCGCACCGAACCGTTATGAGGCATCAGTCGGGAATGGTACGAAACACCTGACACCCCGTTTACTTAAAGAAGAGCTTACCAGCTTTAGGAAAATCAAAGGCTATTTACCCACAATCATGTTAACGCATATGAATTTCCCTCTGGAAAGTGAAATAGCCGCAGAAATTGTAGAAGTTGAAGAATCGCTGAAATGCAGTATTTCTCTCGCTCACGAAGGAATGAGGTTTAGATTATAAATAACTTTCCTGAAACAGGGATTAAGGAATTCCGGAGTGGAGACTATCAGGTTCATTGCCGATGTGAATGTCGGCAAGCTCGCTAAATGGCTGCGGATGGTTGGGTTCGATACCCTATCTTTTGATGGTATTGAAGACAGTGAACTCGTAATAATCGCTAAAAACGAAGGCCGTATTGTTCTAACGCGGGATACCGGAATAATAGCCAGAAAGCTAATAGCCGGAGGACAGGTTAAAGGCATATTAATCGAAAGCGACCGGTTAAATTGGCAAATCAAACAGGTTATTAAAGAATTAAAAATCGATTATTCACAAATTAAACCGCTGACTATCTGTCTGGAATGTAACCAGCTGTTAGTATCACGGGAAAGAGCTGAGGTTAAAGACCGCGTACCGCCTTATGTTTATGAGACGCAGGAGCAATTTGTCGAGTGCCCTCAATGTAACCGGATTTACTGGAAGGGAACGCATTGGGAGGCGATGCAGCGAAAAATCGGGAATATGATAGAATAGAATTGTGGCAGAGATAAAGAAAATCGCAACGAACCGCAAAGCCCTGCATAATTATCATATTTTAGAGGGTTTCGAAGCGGGTATAGCGTTAACGGGGACGGAAATTAAATCGATACGGGCGAGCCATGTCAGTCTGGCGGAAGCGTATGTGAAGCCGGAGAAAGGCGAATTATGGCTTCTGGGTGCCCATATTGCCCGTTACGATGCCGATGGGTATAACAGTCATGAGCCTACCAGGCCGCGGCGGTTATTGCTGCACCGTAAGCAGATTAAAATGCTGGCCGGTGAAGTGAAGCAAAAAGGCTTGACCCTGGTACCATTAAGTATTTATATTAAGGATAGTCTAGCTAAAGTGGAAGTAGCTTTAGCCAAGGGTAAAAAACAGTATGATAAACGGGCGGTTATCGCCAAACGCGATACGGACCGTGAAATCGACCGTACTTTAAAAAGTAAAAACAGGTAAGAGTTTACAGTTTTCAGTTATAAGTAATAAATTTATATTGAAACAAATATTCATTATAAACTGTGAACTGTTTATTGATAACTATATACTTAAATGGGGACGCGTGGTTTCGACAGGGGAAGTACGCTACGGAGTCGCAGGCTGAGGTGGTCGCTTACCTCATTAAACAAGTGGCAAATAACAACTGCCGAACCAGAAATGGTTCTCGCTGCCTAATAAATAGGTAGTGCATCCAACCCGGCCTCATCCCGGCGGGCTGGGATTGGGTGACGTTTAGTCGGGGTGCCGCTGCTTGACGCCGATACCGGCAGCGAAAGATATTTCGGCTGGCCTGTCTTAATTCCGGTCAGCAGGGGTTAGACAGGTAAGATTTAAAAGCTGACTAAGCTTGTAGCACATTCCGGGCAGCTTCTTTTGGACGGGGAGTTCGACCCTCCCCCGTCTCCACCAGAAACACGGCCGGGCTCCCTGACTTAGTTCGGAGGGGCTCGTTAATAATATGAATACTAGAACCGCCCTTGGTTACCGCCACTTGAAATATCGGTATGAAGGGCGGTTTTGGTT
>CAZJQF010000086.1:0-7442 GCA_964547925.1 uncultured Dehalococcoidales bacterium | reverse complement strand
AATAAAAAGAACTGTATCGGATGCAAGATGTGTGTCGATAGCTGTTTTATGGATGTTATCCGGTGGGATGAGAAAGCAAAAAAACCTGTCGCTGCCTATCCTGAAGATTGCCAGTGGTGTTTATTTTGTGAAGACAACTGCCCTAAAAAATGCATAGAAGTTATTCCACCCTGGTAAATATAAAGGCCGGAACATTAAAACAAGTAAAGAATGATAAGGAGTAAATAATGGCTAATCTTGAAGATTTGGGAGAAGTAATATCCACAGATTTATTAGTAGTCGGCGGCAGTATCGGTGGTCTGTGTGCCGCACTGCGGGCTAAAGAAGAAACTCCGGATATCGATATTCTGGTTGTTGATAAACAAACAGTCGGCTGGGCCGGCGCGGCACCGCGGGGAGGTATGGTTCTCTGGTGTTTATCCCCCAAAGAAGATAGTGTCGACGACTTGATGAAATATCATGTAAACAACATCGGGCATTACCTGAACGACCAGGTACTGCTGCGTGATTACGCGACGAACGCCTTACATACTATCGAAAAAATAGCCGAATGGGGGGTTGCCATGCCCCGGGATGCCAAGGGGAACATCGAAACCGTTAAAGTATATCAACCACCGGCATTTTTACCCGAACACTGGTCTTACGTTTGCGTAGATACCGATATGATGGTTTCGTTACGTAATACCGCCAAGAAAAAAGGTATAAATATATTAAATAAAGTTCAGATAGTCGACCTGCTGAAACAAGGAGAACGCATTGTCGGCGCCGTCGGTTTTAATATTATTGACGGAAAATTCTATATCATTAAAGCAAAAGCGACTGTGTTAGCCAGCGGGCTGTGCGGTGAGAGAGACGGATTATTTGCCGCAAGTACCGGAGAAGGGATTGCAGCGGCTTACCGTGCCGGTGCCGAAATGAGAAACGCCGAGTTCGGCAGTATGGTTATGTTTGGACCTCGTATGGGATATACCAGCAGCGGCGTGTATTATGTTATTTCTTTCACTTACGACGCGATGAGTTACGACCGTTTGACTAACGCAAAGGGTGAAAGGTTATCCCAGCGATACAATAAGGCGAAACCAGGACCGGATTTTCTGCTGGATATTGAGAAGGAAATAGACTCAGGCAGAGGCCCGATTTATATCGATGTCGAAGAACAAATGCTCAAGACCCAAAAGCAAATATTAAAAACTAAGGACAACTGGCCCCGAAAGAAATTCACTTCGATTGAGAATCGCCATGTCGATAAAGTAAAGAAATACGGTGACAGTCCGGTACCGAGAGCTGAAGCAAGATTAATGGCCGGACCGGGTATGTGCTCCCCCGTTAAAGTAGACCATAATATGAAAACCACTCTGGAAGGTCTCTGGGCAGTCGGCGATACCAGTTATAACGGTTCCGCAATGTCAGGAGCCGTAGTATCACCCAACGGCGGCATGTGCGGATCCGGATTGGGTAATGCGATATTCTCCGCAATTAAGGGAGCCCCTTTTGCCGCTCAGTATGTTAAAGAGGCAAAGACTCCGACTATAAAGTATTCCGACGTGAAACAACTCAAAGAAAAAATATTTGCTCCGATGAACCGTGATAAAGGCATGACGGCATCAGAGGCTATCGCAGCTTTTAATGAAGCGTTAAGTCCGGTTAAATGTTATCTCCATAAAAATAAAGCCAATCTGGAGCAATTACAATCCAATCTCGAAGAGGTTAAGCAAAAAATAACGACGGTTCGCGCCGATGATTACCATAACCTGTGTAAATGCCACGAAATAGAGAGCATGACACTGGGACCGGAATTAAACTTCACTGCCGGCTTACTCAGGACCGAAAGCAGAGGAATGCATTTCAGGGAAGACTACCCGAAACGGGATGATAAAAACTGGTTAAAATGGATAACAATTAAGCAGGATGGAAATAAAAAGACAATTACGACCGAGCCGGTACCGATAAATAAATATGAACTTAAACCCTAGTGCTTTTTTCGACCACTGATTGCACGTAATAAGCCAATCATTTAAGCGGGTAATTAGAATTATCTAATACGGTTATATGTCTGCGCGGTGAAAAGGCGTTTTATGTGTGCATTCGTTTCAAAGAAAAGGATTGACAATTATCATTTGATATGATAGTCTGAAAGAAAATAATACTTCTTTTCTTATCGATTAATTACCTTATATTAAAGATTAATTCTGCATTTAATAAAATACAGAAAAAAGGGATTAGAAGGATTATTTTGTCTTAAATGTTGTTTTATCGTTATACTTATCTGCTAGAGAATATAGTTAGTATTGTTAATAACTTTAATATTCCAAAATATAAATAGTAAATAGTATATAAACAATAATATTCTACACTATATATTCAATTATTAGAGAGAGTTAATTCTAAAATACAGATAGAATAGGGAAAATGCCAGCAATATTAAGCATTGAAAAATTACAGACACACTTCAAAACTATGAGTGGTCTGGTAAAGGCTGCCGATGGGGTCAGCCTTCATATTAATGAACATGAGATAGTCGGTATAGTGGGTGAAAGCGGTTGTGGTAAATCGGTAACAATGCTTTCGGTAATGCAGCTTATCGCTGACCCGCCCGGCAAGATAGTGGGCGGGAAAGTCCTTTTTAAAGGCGATGACTTACTGAAATACGGCCCGGACAGCTCTGAGATGCGCTCTCTACGCGGCGGAAAGATTGCGATGATATTCCAGGAGCCGATGACTTCGCTCAATCCGACGCTTACGATTTATCAGCAGCTTGCCGAAATGCTCCAATTACATCTCGGTATGAATCGAAAAGATACTCGGGCTCGTACCATCGAATTATTAAGGCAGGTAGGTGTTCCCGAGCCCGAAACGCGGGTTGATGATTATCCCCACCAGTTTTCCGGCGGTATGCGGCAAAGAGCGATGATAGCGATGGCTCTCTCCTGCAATCCGAAAATATTGATTGCCGATGAGCCGACGACAGCTCTCGACGTAACGACACAAGCTCAAATTCTTCGTATGATGCAGGATTTGGTTAGTAGTTACGGAACCTCTCTGGTAATCGTGACCCATAATCTGGGCGTTGTAGCCCGGTATGCCCAGCGGATTTATATTATGTATGCCGGGCGGGTTGTCGAATCAGGGAGTGCCGAGGATATCTTCCGTTTTCCAAGTCATCCTTATACCATAGGTCTTTTAAATTGCGTGCCGCGGCTGGATGAAGAGGTGGGCAGAAAACTGGTTCCGATTAAGGGTATGCCGCCTAATTTGATTAACATGCCGCCTACGTGCGCGTTTTTACCCAGATGTAATAACGCGGTTAAAAAATGCCGCGAAGAGGTTTGGCCCGGTTTGCGGGAAATCGGTAACAACCATTTTATTTCTTGCTATGTCGATGTCCGGGAGAAGTTATGAATACTTCGTTAAATGAATCGATAGTCGAAGTTAATGAGCTTCAAATGTACTTCCCGGTTAACCGAGGCGTTCTTCAGCGTAAAGTAGCTGAAGTGAAGGCAGTCGATGGCGTGACATTTTCCATCAAAAAAGGAGAGACTTTAGGTCTTGTAGGAGAAAGCGGCTGCGGTAAAACTACGGTCGGACGGTGTATACTCCGTCTTTACGAGCCAACCGGCGGGAAAGTTATTTTTAGAGATGCAGATATTACCCATCTGAAAGAAAACAAAATCAGGCCTATGCGCCGTGAGATGGGGACGATATTCCAGGACCCCTTTCAATCATTAGACCCACGGCAAAATGCCGGCAGTATCGTCGGAGAACCTCTCCATATTCACCAGATAACAAAAACCAGGGAAGAATACCGGAAAAGGTTAGAAGAAGTCTTCCGTACCGTAGAGTTGGATCCGGAAATGGCTGACCGTGTACCGCATGAATTCAGCGGAGGGCAGCGGCAGAGAATCGGAATTGCCCGTGCCATAGTGTGTAATCCGTCACTGGTTGTTTGTGATGAACCCATTTCCGCTCTCGATGTATCCATCCAGGCTCAAATCATTAACCTTCTCGAAGAATTACAGGAAAAGTTAGGTTTAACATATCTATTTATTGCCCATGATTTATCGGTAGTACGTCATATCAGTGATAGAATGGCGGTAATGTACCTCGGCAGGATTGTGGAAATATCATCGTCATACGAGCTTTATAAAAATCCGCTGCACCCGTATACTAAAGCTTTACTTTCTGCCGTACCCATTGCCGATCCGATAGCCGATAAACAACGGGAGCAGATTATTTTAAAAGGAGAAGTCCCCAGTCCGTTGAATCCTCCGGCAGGATGCCATTTCCATCCCAGGTGTTCTTATGCCGATGACAATTGCGCTCATAATATTCCACCCCTTCGGGAAGTCGGCAGTAATCACCAGGTAGCGTGTTTTAAGGTATAATATACTTAATACTCGGAAAAAAATTATTGAGGAGGTCGGTATTGAAAACTAAGTTAGTCTACGGTGTACTCTCTGTTCTACTCATCCTGGTTTTATTACTTGGGGCTTGTACTAAAACTACAACAACGACAACTACTACCACCACAAGCTCTACAGCTACTACAGCTACCACCACAACGACAACAACACCTGCCGGTCCTAAATACGGCGGTACCCTGAACATACTTCTCACGGCAAGTCCGGGAACTCCCGGCGGTTTGCCCTGGGAACTGCTTACCGGCGAACAGACCGCTCTATATCCCATTTATGAGCCTCTAATGCGCGGGAATGAATTAGGTGAGCCGGTACCCTGGCTGGCAGAATCCTATGAAATTGCTGACGATCAATCGTCAATAACTTTTGTGCTCAGAAAGGGTATCTATTTCACCGATGGGAGCGAATTGAATGCGGAAGTAGCCAAGTGGAACCTGCAACATTCTATCGATGCCAAACTGATAGTTGGAGCTTCATCAATAGATATCGTTGATAATTATACCGTTAGAATAAACATGTCGGCGTGGATAAACACTCTAGTTGGGGGAACTTTCGTTGATAGTTACGCGACCTGGATGGCTTCCTATGAAGCCTATAAAAAGAACGGTGAAGACTGGTTGAGACAGAATCCGACAGGAACCGGCCCATTCAAATACGAGAGTTTTGTACGTGACGCTACTTACGATTACGTCCGTAATGACAATTACTGGCAGAAGGACAAAGGCCTTCCTTATCTGGATGCCATACACGTTTCCTTCGTACAAGATGAAATGACTCAGGAATCATTGATGAAGTCCGGCGAAGGCCAGATGATGGAAGTCGAAAATCCCAAGATCATTAACGACTTGAAAGATATCGGTACCTTCCATGGTGCGATTTTCGCTACTGCATGTTTTATCCCGGATACCGGAGTCGAGGGTTCTCCTTTCTACAATAATCAGAAAGCCCGTGAGGCGGTTGAATACGCCATAAACCGTCAGGCAATTGCTGATGCTTTTGGTTATGGTCTGTGGACGGCTCCGAACCAGATACCTTCACCAGCTATGATCGGTATCTATGATCCTGACTTCAAAGGAACCCGCAATTATGACGTGGCTAAAGCAAAACAAGCGCTCATAGACGCTGGACATCCGGATGGATTTAACGTCACCATTATCATAGGTCAGTTACAGATAGACCGTAATATTCCCGTAGCGATACAGCAAGACCTGGCTGAAGTAGGCATAACCTCTGATATCCAGTTCCTCGATGGCGGCCAGTATATGGAATTAATGTTTAAAGGCTATAAAACTCCCGGTATCTTAGTCCTTGAGCCTGTTGGATTGGTCGGCGGTAATATAAACTTTTTGATGGATTTAATGTTCAACGTAGGACGACCATTTAATAACTTCTGGGCTAAATCGCCGGCATTCCTCGATGCCATCAATGCCAGTTTGGCTTCACCTTTTGTAGAGCCCGCTTTGGAAAAAGTCATGACTGACGTTCAATACGCAGAATGCACGGTTATTCCCGTTTGCGGCGCCGGGCATGGCTGGGTGGTAGCAAACGAAGTAGAAGATGTCCTGTACACGCCAAGAAGCTTCCCGTCATACTGGACACCTGAAAGAGCCTGGATAAACAAGTAATGTAATTTATTCGTTTATCGCGTTCATTCGCTAAACGAATACCAAAAAAATTGATTAACTTGATAGGGTAGTTCATTTGAAATTAACGAGCTGCCCTATCAAGTAAAATCCTTGGTTTCTTAATGATAACGGTGGTTTAGTTGGGTTAAAGATGACAGCATATATAATTCGCAGATTAATACAGTCGGTAATCGTACTTTTTCTAGTATCCATAATTGTATTTTTCGCGATGCGCTTTCTGCCCGGTGATCCCATAATGATGCTGGTAACCAGGAATACTTACCAGACACTTGATCCGGAACAGGTCGAGTTACTCCGTCACCAAGCCGGCCTGGACAGGCCTGTTATCGTCCAATATTTCAGCTGGCTGGGCGGCGTTCTCCACGGCGACTTCGGACATTCTATTATCGATAAAACCGATGTAATGCGTGAAGTAACGCAGCGCATCCCGGTAACTCTTTATTTAGGTTTACTGGCATTTATCGTCGGGATGGTTATCGGTATTCCTGCAGGTGTGATATCGGCGGTAAGACGCGGTAAATGGCTGGATAATATCATAACTACAATTGCTAATATAGGGATAACAGTGCCCGCATTCTGGCTCGGCTATATGTTAATGTACCTCTTTTATTTAAAGTTAGGTTGGCTCCCGGCAATGGGATACACGTCTCCATTCGAGAATTTTTGGTTAAGTATTAGACAGGCTGTTATGCCGGTTATTTGTTTATCGACAGCCTTTATCGCTCAAAATGCACGTCAGACCCGTTCCAGTGTATTGGAAGTATTAAGTCAGGATTACGTCCGGACGGCAAAGTCCAAGGGCTTAAAAGAACGGGTTATTATAATGAAACATGTTTTGAAAAACAGCCTTATCCCGGTCGTCACCTTATCCGGGGTAGGTCTCGGACAAATACTCGGCGGTTCGGTTTTAATCGAAACCGTTTTCGTTATTCCCGGTATGGGCTTGCTGGCAGTTAGTTCCGTAAATAATCATGACTACCCTTACGTACAGGCTGTAGTAATGGTGATAGCCGTAGCCGTACTGTTAATCAACCTAATTGTAGATATTTCTTACGGCTGGCTCGATCCAAGAATCAGGTATAGATAATATAAGATGACAATAAATTCAGAAAATACAACATCAACAACATCTCCGAGGGTAAGCGGTTTTTACCGTTTCCGTAAAGTATTCTTTAGCCGGGGCATAGTAGTATTCGGCATGGTGGTTATTTTTATATTTGTGATATTCGCCCTTTTTGCCGATTGGATTGCTCCTTATGACCCTTACAAGACAGACTTGCCGAACAGATTACAAAGTCCGAGTGCGGCACATTGGCTGGGGACTGATGTTATCGGCAGGGATATATTAAGCCGCATTATTTTCGGAGCCCGGACTTCTCTG
>CAZJQF010000085.1:2680-7586 GCA_964547925.1 uncultured Dehalococcoidales bacterium | reverse complement strand
CCCATCCCCATATTTCCGGTACCGCCGGTGGTGGCGGATTTTTCGAGTACGATTACTTTTCTCCCATTTTCCGCAGCGGTAACTGCCGCGGCTAATCCTGCCGGACCGGCTGCAACAACTACTATATCTGTTTCAAATTGTTTCAATGTGCCCTCCTAATATATTATTAAAATATTTAATGTAAGAATTTCATCATCCGCTGCCCCGGACTATTACGAACAGCGTCCTGTTTCTACGTTATATTCGATTTTAGCAAAAGTAAAATAACCTCATTTCCTACCGAAAATACTCCCTATTTACAGCTTTATTTGTTTTTAAAATGTGAATGAGATATATTAAGAAAAAGTAATCAAACATTTATATTTATATAGGTTTAATATTATAGAGTATAAAGTAATTTGATTTGCCGTGCATTATTACATAAATATTTCCCGATGTCAATATTTCCCGAATCACCTGTTTTTATTATTAATCGGTATGATATTATTTATTAACGTTGAAATATAGGTAAGGTAAAAAATGGTAAATGATCATCAAGAAAAGCAAAAGCTGACACGAGCTGAAATGAAGGTATTGACAAACGTTATCAAATCTACAAAACTATTTCCTCTGGTAGGTTTGGCCGATGTCATTAACAGGTTTATCGATATCAGATTAAAGGGCGAAGTGAACTGGAATAAGACTTTTGCCCTCGTTATCATAATATTCAGCGGCGGTTCGATAACACCCAGTGAACTGGGCGGGCGCATGCTTCGTTCAAAAGAAAATATAACTAAAATGGTTGATATATTGGTGCGGGAAGGTATGGTTAAACGCAGCCGGAGTAAAAAAGACCGACGCAGCGTGCGGATAATCTTGACTTTAGAGGGATTTAAGCACATTCAACAATTGATCAGTAAGACCGAAGGTGAAGAAAAACTGATAGATGCGATGTTAAATCCTGCTGAAAACGCAGCACTAAACGACATTGTCATTAAATTGATGCGCAAAATTTACCGAGAAGTACGTTTTAAGACGAATGAATAGCCGGTTGGCGGCATATTTATATGTAATGGCGAAACTAAGTAAACTGAGTAACTATAATAATCTGGAATAATTAGGTTTTTTTGTTTTTATAAGGCTCTTATACCATTGCCGGCGTCTGAAACACAGTCTTAATAGCTGTTCGACAAGACCTAAAACTCCCTGCCGTAAGAAGGTTATGATGAGTATACCGGCACCTGCAGTTATCAAAACCTGATACTGTTGGGTGTTACTTAAATAATAAGTCGGTATAAAATTTGCTAATATCGCCCCGACAATCGGGCCTGCCAGACTGTGACTTATACCGCCGAATAGCGGATATACCATAATTAATACCCCATGCTGAAAACTGAAAGAGAGCGCTCCCTGAGCCCGGTAGAACGCAATAAAGTAGCTGCCTGCGAGAGCAATAAAAAAATTGCCGATAAGTAAATTTGCCATTCGGTATCTGACTACATTAACTCCTGCCGACCGGGCTAGTTGTAAATTTACGCTAATAGCGTCCCAGGTTCTGCCTATTCTCGAATTGAATAAAAGGGAATAGGCTATCAGATTCAGTGCTAAAAAGAACAAACCGAGGTAGAATAGGTTTTGCGGCGAAGTAATGAGGAACGACCCGATTGTAGCCGGTGGCAGTACGCCATTCGCCCCTCGTAAAAACGGTATCAGAGTCAAGAACCGTATTAATGTCGGTGTAGCCAATAAACCTAAAATACTGAAGACGAAAAATGTCGTTATCCCGCGCGGTAAAATAAAAGCGAATAGTACCCAGCCCAAAATAGCTGTAATTATTCCGGCAATGAGTGCCGCAAAGAAGAAATTAACCCCCTTGGCTAATGCCAGCGCGGTAATATAGCCCCCGATGCTCCACCACGCTGCAATATCGATCCTCGGTAAACCAACCCGTAAACTGAAAGTGAATGCCATTCCAAGCAAAGAGTAAGTAATGGTGATAAATGTGACTTGAATCGTAAAGGGTCTGGCCGAGAGAGAAAACACGACTAACAATACCGTGATAATGCCCAAAAGTATGAATTGGAATTTAGACATTATATTTACCTGTTAGGTTTAATTTCCTACCGATTGTATGGAGTAATTTCATACATTTTCGCTAAAAGGTGTTTGGTTAGTTATCATAACATAAAAGACATTAAGGGGAAAATATTGACAAGATAGAAAAAAGCTATATAATATCTATACAATTTGTACCGCATACCATGCAAATCGTGGTTATCCCGGTTCACAATAAAAATTAAGGATAAGGAGAAGAATGGGTCAATCAACGAAGAAAAAGAAAATTATTGCGCTTTCGTGTGGGACGAAGAACGGCAACTGCGAAACCTACATCAAAGCGGCGGCCATGGGGGCGGAGGAATTCGGGGTAGAGACGGAAATTATCCGGGCTATGGAATTGAAGGTACTGCCCTGCCGTAGCTGCGGCGGATGTTCCCCGAAAGGACAGCCTTTTCACACGGGGAAGTGTATCCTGAAAGACGATGTGGAATGGATTTTGCAAAAAACTATGGTGGAAGATGCAGCGCTGATAATGGGTGTTCCTTGTTATCACTTAAGAGCCAACGGTTATTTTATGTGTATTAATGACAGAATGCTGCCGTTTTTCCGTAGAGACCCGAGTGTTTTGAACAAAACAAGAGTCGGTGCGATTATCGCCGTCGGCGGTTCCGGTTATGATGCCTGGGCCAGCCTTACGCTTCCCACCGTGAATGTATTTATGCAACATACGCGAATACTGGTCGACCAGATGCTGGTGACCAGTTCCGGTTATAAAGAATGGAATTTGTGGCTGCAACAGGGAAATAAGAATCTAACCAGTCATACTCATATGGCCAGGGTTGAGGATTTGGATTGGGATAAGGTATTGGAAATGTGGCCTGACCAGGAAGAGCCGCTGGAGTTCAAGAAAAAAGCTCTCGCGCGGGCGAAAGAACTGGGACGGAATGTCGCCAGGGCGATGGATATGCCGCCGGAGAAGGTAAAATATAAAGGTGAAGAAGCAGGTGTGGCCTGTCCGGTTTGCCATTGCAATACGCTGGTGGTGCCGGAAAATTTACCCTATGTTTATTGCCCCATATGTGCGGTACGCGGTGTCGTAACCGTTGATAAGGATAAGATGAAGGTGGTCTGGAACAAAGAAGATGCGAAGAATCCCCGTTTCACTCCCGTGCATACCGACCATCATTTTTCCATGAGCGGCAAGACCTTGGAGAAACGCATGAGAGATGCCCCGGCAATTGAGGAGATACTAAAGGAATATCGCTCATACGGTAATATCATAAGACCGCCGGAAAAAGAATAGGGCAAATTTTAGATAGCTCAATAATAAAATGGCTCGGAGAATTCTCCGAGCCATTAATTTTAGCTTCAAAAACTTGGTGGAGCCGAGGTATCAATAGGAGGTATTGGGACAGCCTTCGAAATAAGTTTCAACTTGTCGGATTAGGAAGATGTGGGGAGAAATCCATCCCTGGAACTCATAGTTGGAGTATTCAGTAAGGAAGAATAAAAGAGGGAGTTTTTACGCTCCCTCTTTTCTAATACTATGTCAATAGATTTAACTTCAACGTTCGAAAATAATTATTTTATTGTACCTTGATCTTTGATAGCTTGGGGGATAATTGTTTCTTGCTTCCCATCTTTCTCAACTACGACTACTCTGGCGGTATTGCTACCATCCTTCGTAGCTACTTCAATTAAAAACACCTCGTCATACGCTTCGAAATCGGTATTCATACCGGCACCGCTAAGAATCATAACGGCCATCATTCGATGGCTTTCGGTCCAGCTGCCACCTACCCCATCTTTAACGTCATGATCCAGATTCTGTTCACCATAATCAACACCCCAGATAGCCCCCACTTCATTTGCAGCTTCATTACTGGCTTTGTGATCTGAAGATGTACAACCGACTAATACAAGAGACATGGTTATTATCGCCATTAAAATGATTATAAATGTCTTCCTCATCTTACTCCTATCAAAAATATCTTTATCTATAATTATACCAATTCAAGATTGTCATAACAAACCTCGGTGACGCCGGTTTCTCTTGTTTAAAGCATATCCACAAGATTAGATTTGTTATTCTGAGAAATTAAGAGGGACATTATTCTAGGCCAAAAGTATCACAAAATGTAACAAAAGTGGAGCCGAGTGGGATAGTTCCCGAACTACTTTTTGAGAAGAACGGGCTGATTCCGAATATACAAGAATTCCTGGTTTCTACGTTTCCATGCCGAGAGCAAAGTGGAGAGCAACCTCAACAGCGTTTTGCTTTTCGACACTGAGAGTGGTCAGTCGGTCACGTAGACTTGCCTTGGCAATGGTAGTAATAGTATCCAGATTAACGACACATGGCTTGGGTAGGCCATCCTCGAGGCCTAAAGGAACTTCCGAGGGAATATTCCGTACCCTGGTAGTTACCGGTGCAACCGTAACCAACTCCCTGACTGAATAAGCCTCATCGCGTGATAAAAGGAGTACCGGACGTCTCCCCACGGGTGGCTCTAGCTCTACCCACCATATTTCGCCGCGCTTCATTACCAGGGCTCCTCAGCCAGCACGGCAACTCCAAGGCGGTGTACTGCGTTTACTTCATCGGCTGATTCCGGTAGAGAGCAATAGCCCTTAATATAAGTTTCTACTGCTTTAAATTCTTGTTCCTGCTTCAAAAGTTTTTCAGCCGCCCGCCTAAAAAATTCGCTCCGGCTTTCCCCCCTTGCTTTCCGCTCTTTTTCTATAGCCTGTAAAACACGCTTGGGAAGACTTATAGCTACCTTTGTGCTTTTTTCCATCGCCGTACCTCTATGTCATACTATTATCATACTAAAGTATGAACAATAATGCCGAATTTGTCAATAGCAGA
>CAZJQF010000085.1:0-2580 GCA_964547925.1 uncultured Dehalococcoidales bacterium | reverse complement strand
ACACTTCCCAGAACCGTACTGAACCGCCGATCTCACGGCTATTTTATCTTAATCCTGGATAGCATTTCCTGCGTTGATATGGTCCCGGACAGCCAAGATGCCACATCAGCGGATTCTATGGTTACTTCCGTTACCGCTGTGCCTTCCGCCACTGGGATAATGATAATGGTAAGTGGTTTTTCCATAAAGCTCATGGTTACCATGGCAGCGTCGAGCCATTGCCTGACCAATGCTGATTCACTATCGCCCGCCATCTGTTCATAAGTAATCGTAATCTTATCTTCAGCAATGCGGACTTCTATAACTTCTAGTTGGGTGAGAGATTTTATCGCTGTTCTCATAAACTCTGCTTCGCTGGGTTCATGGACTTCACCGTCCGTTGATTTAACTCCGCTGGCAGGTGCGGACGGGGCCGGTTTATCTCCGGAACAGCCGATTATGCCCGAAGACAACAGCGCTATAAAAAATATGATGATAAGCGCGTTTTTCATAGCTCTCTCCCCATGCTCTTGGCCAGGAGGTAACGCTGGTAGGCCTGCTCGAACATGCTGAACATGACTCCCATTTGGGCTTCCCCTTCGATGCCAGAAGAGGCCATCAGGGATGATACGCCGCCGGATGCGGCCTTAGCGGTGCCGATGTTTAACTCCGGCAGTTCGCCGTCTCTCATGCGCTGGTAGATGGCATCGACGTTATAGCCTGCCTTTCGCTCTTTGATATATGCCCGGGTCCGCAACGCAAAATCCGTGTCCTGAAGTCCCCTGGCCATGGTCTTAATGGATTCCATAGCGAATTCTGCTCCGGTTACAGCATACTGTCCAGATTCGGTCAGGTCGAACAGGTCTATGCCGGTTTGGCTCTTAAATTCCGCCCATGCTCTGGGTGTTGTCAGTTCCCCACCATCGAACTGGTGTTTCAGGTCTCTGAACGAGGTGATGTAATTTCCAGAATCTTCAAGGGATATGTCCTCGGAGGAAAGGAAAGTCTCAAGAGCTTCTCCAGCCTGCTGCCATAACAACTGCCGTTTCTGGGTCTCAAGCGAGTCCTGTATCTCCGACCAGACTTTGCCCTCTGTCCAGTCCATCAATGACTCCGGGCCTTCCCCCGCGTTAAGTTGGACGCGCAGGTCTTCCAGAACTTCGGAGGCTACCCGGTTCTGCATGTCTATATCAGCGTTGCGGGTACTGCCCGTGAAAAGAGAGTCCCATATCCAGTCCTTGGTATCGTCATACATGTCTCCGGCACGTTCGCGGAGCGTAGGGTCAAATGCTCTCTTTAAGTCCGTATAGAAGTCCTCACCGTTCGTCGTGAACAAGATACGCCCTTCCGGTGTGACCATAACTCCTATTTTAGTAGTGCCGCCGCCGATAAGTCTGGCATCCACTGTTTCAAACGCCGTGGTCCGGCGGGGATGGTATCGGCCGGTTTGCGTGTCTTCTTCCCAAAGGATGTTTTTCACCTTATCGAAAAGCTCATCCATGCTCTCTTCATTGATGCCGGCTACCGTACTTACCCGCTCTCCCAGTTGTTCGTTGACCTCGTCCCAGGTAAGCCAGGGTAATTCTGGTTCCTCACCTCCGAAGTCATCCGCATACTTATCCGCCAGGATGCCTTCCACCCAGGCGATAGGTTTTTCCTGTATTTTATCTACCCACTCGTTGACGGTTTTCCGTACGTCTTCCAACCATCCTTTTATCGCGTCCAGCGAGCTCTTAAGTTCGTTATTTATAAGCTTCTCTGCTTCTTCTCGGCTGATGCTGCCCCGGCTATCTATAGCCTTTTCGATGGGGTCTTTATCTGGACCCGGTGTACTGGAGGTCGTCGCAACCGGCTGTGTCGTTGTTGTGGCTGGCTCGACGATGTCGGAGGGGCGGTATCTCCAGATAACCGCTGGTTCGTCATTCCATCCTTCAGGAGCCAGGAGATTCAAGGCTATGACAAAGCTCATCTGCAGGCTGTCCGGGTTTTCTCCAGGAAGACGCGCCGGTTTTGTTGCCGTAAGTTCGGCGGTGGTCGCCAGCGTTTTCTGGCTTTTGTCATTAAGAGAGGCTCCTTTACTTTTGGGAAGCATTATCGAAACTGCCCAGGGGAATCCGCTACGGTTTGTAATTACCTCGCCGCTTACCTCCATCAATACCGTTTCGCCCGGGTTCATCCTGAGTGGTGGCGGTGAAAATCTCAACGTGTAGGAACTGACTGATTGCTCTTGGCTGTAGCGTATATCTATCATGCTGGCGGTAATGTTAACCTCTCCTGCTATCCCACCTGTCCCGGTTCCCTTCAGTGGCAAAAGGTTCGGGTTTATAACCGTCTCTACCAGCACCCACTGCCAACCTTGATTTGCCACGTCAGCCGCGTAAACGGTATTATGAGAGCCTTCACGCCCGAAGCTGGGAAAAAATAGAGATAGAGCGCTGATTAGCAGAATACTGATAACAGCAATTCTACGCATGGTACGCATTATTAATTCTCGCTTATATTTTGAAAATACTCGAAATACATTCTAGCATACTTCTGCGTTCTTACAAACAACTTATAAAATTGTTCCTGGTGACCTTACCCCTTACCTCCACACTGCCA
>CAZJQF010000084.1:4369-7632 GCA_964547925.1 uncultured Dehalococcoidales bacterium | reverse complement strand
ACAAAAAAGGCACGGTAAATACCGTGCCTTTTTAACATCGATTCTTGCTGTTTACCTTAATCCGGCGGCAGTGATAATCTCCGGGACTTTCTTTTCCCAGCCGATAGCCATAATGTGAACGCCCTGGCACAGGTCTTTCAGGTCTTTGAGCAGCTGGGCGGCTATTTCGATACCGGTTTTAGTCTTGTCTTCGGCTTTCGCCATTTTATTGATGATGTCATCCGGGACAAAAACACCGGCGACGTTTTTGTTCATATACTTAGCCATACCGGCATTTTTCAGCGGAATGACACCGGCCAGCACCGGTACGCCGAAACCGGCCACCCGTTTCATAAATTTCTCGAACTTGGCCGGTTCGTAAATCGCCTGAGTCTGAAAGAATTTAGCCCCGGCTTTAATCTTTTTCTCCATTTTCATAATCTGGAGTTCCAGAGCTGCTTCACTGTCCGCCCCAGGATTAACGACGGCACCGGGGTAAAAATTAGTCTTACCTTTGAGAGCGTTGCCGTTCATATCCGTACCGGCATTCAGCTTTTCGATAACCTGTAACAACGATACGGAATCCAGGTCATAGACCGGTTTGGCCTGCGGATGGTCGCCCAAAGCAGGCAGGTCACCGGTTAGAGACAATACCGATTCGATACCGATTACCGAGGCAGCTAGCAGGTCTGACTGTATGGCAATGCGGTTTCTGTCGCGGCAGGTCATCTGGTAGATAGGCTCCAGACCGGCCTGTTTGACCAGCATTGCCGTTACCAGAGTATTCAACCGCATCACGGAACTCTGTTGGTCGGTTATGTTAGCGGCAGTGACTTTACCGTGTAAAAATTCAGCAGCTTCCTTAACCTCAGCGACGTCGGTGCCCTTCGGCGGGCCGACTTCGCAGGTGATGACGAAATTTTTATTTTCTAAATCGCTTCTCAGACTCATCGGGTTATTCTCCTAATTATTGGTTATACGGTAATTCAAGCATATCATTTAATGAACGAAAGTGAAAAACTAAAGCTCCAGCCATGAGTCCGAATACATCGTTTCGCCCAGCAGGACTCGAACAGTCTTATAGTATTCCAGTTCTTTGGGTGTCAGTTTGGCCGGGTCGGGCCGGTCGCCGTCCATCATCCCGTGCACCAGACTCACGATTTCCGGCAGCTGACCGTGGGCAATCTTCACGGTTTCCGCATCCATAACATCCGCAATAGCGGAATAGAGGTTATATTTCATCAGCATTGCCAGGAAAGCTCGGTTAAGATATGGCCGCAGGTGAGCCGGACTGCCGTTGGAAATATTGGACAGGCCGACGGTCGATTTGCAGCCGGGAGCCATATCGGCAAGCATACTCATAAACTCGAAACAAGACTGAACTTGCGTAATCTGCGATACGGGGGTGGCGATGGGGTCGATCCAGATATCTTCGTTGGGAATACCCATTTCGTTAGCTTTATAAATTAAGTCGACGGCAATCATACCCCGTTCGTTGGAGTCCCGCGGCATCCCGTCCAGACCCCACAGCAGACCGATCATATAGGCGTTATATTTCCTGACCATGGGCAGTTCCTCTAACGCGCGGACGGGTGAAATCGAATTCATCAGCGGTCTGCTCGCAGTGCCGTAAGCCTGTAATCCGGCTTCCATGGCCACAGGATTGGTGGTATCCAGAGATAACGGCACGTCGGTAACCGCCTGTACGGTTTTGACCATCCAGTCCATTAACTCATCCCCGGCTTTACGGGCCGGACCGATATTCAAATCGAGATAGTCGGCACCGGCGGCTGCTTCCGCTTTCGCCATTACTTGAATCGGGGCGGCATTCCGTTCCCGCATCGCCGGACCGATGGTTTTGGACATTATATTAATGCTTTCCGCAATCAAAATAACCATGTCAGAACCTCCTTAGTCCGCTTTCCATTGCTTCAGGTAAGCAGGGATAAGGGAACCTTCGCGAGGACCTACCTCGATTTTCCAACCGGCCAGTTCTTCCTCAAGGCCGCCGCTTTCCGCCGCCGCATGCCCCGGAATCGTCAGCTTGTGGTGTTTTACCTTATCAGTAATACCGCTTTTTTTCACGAAAGGAGCCAGAACATCGGCCACGAATTTACCGGCCGCCCAGGCGGTCATAACAGAAAGGCCCTCAGTGTCTTTGACCAGCAGCCAGCAGGGAACCTTACTGTTTTCTATTTCACCGGAGACGATGAAATAGGTCAGGGAAAAGTTAGACGTAATCAGTACCGGCGAATTCTCATTCGGATTACCGATAGGATAAATACCCTCGGTGGTAGCCAGCGGGCGCTGCGGGTCGGTATAAATATTCAATCTTTCGACGAGTAACGGGAACATTGAATGCCCCTGAAAATCGGAGAGTACGATGATACCGCCGTATTTAGCTACAAAAACCGAAGCTATCAAAGCTTCTTTCATCGGGTCGTCGGTCATTTCGGACGGAAAAACAATCGTAGGATAACCCAGGGCACGGAATTTCTTTAATAATGCCGAACTGCGGATGGCAATCTGGTCCTGGAATGCCTGGCGCAGTTTGCGGGAGCCGGAGTCGAGCACCAGCTCTTTTACACCGGCTTTATTTAAATTATCGGTCAGTTGAGCTAACTCTTCCAGACCGGCAGCTTTAACGGCCACCGGAACTTTATTAGCTTTAGCCAGTTCGGCTACCGCCGCAAAATTATCTTTGGTCGCCGCATAGAGTAAAGGCTTCTTATCGGCACAGGCTTTCAGGCCAGCCGCCAAGATTTCCGGTTTTTCACTCATTAAAATAATATTGGCGTCACTGGAATCCTTAACTTTCGCAGCTAAAGCCTCAAATTTGACGGCGTCACCGGAATCGCATTTTAAAGCCGCTAAATCAGGCCTCAGCGTAAGTCCGACACGCTCGTATTTCAAAGTTTTGAAGCGCTCCAACCGGGCGTTAACCTCAGCCTCCGGCATCGTATCGGAAACTGTTATCGCAATACCACAGGGATTATCAAAACGCTTCTCGTGGCGGAATAAAACGGTCTGCCCGCCGATTTTCAGAGCCCGTTCGCCCGTACCGATAGTAACCGGAATAATCGGCGGTGCGGAGGCTTCCGAAAGTTTGGCTTTCGATTCTTCGGAGACATGGGGGCAAGCAGTTAATTCGGCCTTACCCGCCGCCAGCGCCATTGCGAAAGCAAGACAGGTCGGCACACCGCAATCCTTACAGTTTGTTTTCGGCAGTAGTTTAAAAATTTCAATTCCGGTTAAAGGCATCGAACTCTCCTTATTAATACTAC
>CAZJQF010000084.1:0-4269 GCA_964547925.1 uncultured Dehalococcoidales bacterium | reverse complement strand
CATTGGTAGTATTAAAATATTCCATTTATCCGATTATCGGGTCCATACTCAGTGCCGGGTGGCCTTTCTCCGTCAGGAACGGCAGGATAGCTTCTTCCGTTACGCCGATAGTTTCATCGGCAATCATATCGACAAAGTTCGGGATGCCGATTTCTTTCGCCCTGGCGTTAAGACGGTCGGCAATTTCTTCCTTCAGTATCTTGGGCATCCAGACCATACGCTGGAGACCGCCGTCGCCCAGGACGAATTTACGCTGGCAGATATTATATTTACTGTGTCCGACGAAGCCTGCGGTACTCAACCCGCCGCCGACGGTACCGGCCAGCGTGGTGAATTTCATACCGCAGGGGGTTTCCCCCGTATAATCGCGGTTTACGGTCATAATACCGTTACAGCCGGGCAAAACAGCCGCAATACATTCGCAGCAGCCGCAGGTCGTCATCGGGTCGTAAATCAAGCTATAGAAGTTATAATGGTCGATTTTTTGCCGCGAGGCTTTATAGACGAAGTCATTCACACCTTTCCACTGGCCGAGCTTGGCGTCAACCGTCTCCCCCTTGGGTACCGGCTGGTTCGGACCGGTGGGATTGATTTCAAAGGAAGCCTTACAATCCATCCAGTTATAGGAACCGCACAGACCGGTACGTTCCGGGCTGATAACGCAGACATGGCTCGGGGCGAATGACTGGCAAAGCGTGCAGGAATAATACGTATCCGTAGTTTCATCGGTCATACCCTCGATACGGGCATCACGGACGCCGTAAACGCTGCGGGCTTTTTCGACTATCTTAACAACATCTTCTTCTTTGGCATAAAGCTTGACCTGAATTTTATCGAAGATACGGCCGAAATCCTGATGGAGCTTGGCATGGAGGATGACACCGATATCTCTCAACTTAAAGCCTTTTTCGACGGCCTGTTTACTGATACGAATCCAAGCGATATCCCGCTGGCCGATATGCATCACTCCCTGGGCATAGTTAATTAAATGATGAATCTGGCGTTCCAAGATGGGCTCGTAATCTTCCTGCATCTGGCGTCCGGCTACTTCAACGGCAATAGCCAGAGGCAAACGGCTGCCCGGTTTGATGTCTATTAACTCCGGGCCGATTACTTCGATTTTACCGTCCTCGACCTCATCCATTCGTTTGGTGGTAACCCATTCCACCATGTGAGTCTTGCCGCCGCCGCATTCCAGATAGATATCATCGCCGCGGACACGTTCACCTTCAAAAGCCGGACCGTAGGCCACAGGTACCGGAACATTGGCTACGGTTACTTTCAGACCGCGGACTTCGACGGCTTTAGCTACTAATTTATCATGGGGAATATTGGAAACAACGTGTTCATAGGTACAAATACCGGTAGGCAGGATTTCCGGAATAGGCGTATCGGCAATCGTCGGGAAGCCCCAGTTGATGGCTCCGGCAGCATTAGCGTACCATTCATCGGAAACAAAGCCCATTGGTAATACAAAAGCGAAAACGCGGTCTTTGTTGTAAATCAATATCTTGCGGAAATCACCCGGCTCGATACCGCCGAAGGACATTGCGGCACGGGTGGCGAAACCCATCGCAAAAACCGCCGCTGAAACGTCCGGCCCAAAAGAGACCAGACGGGTCGGCCAGCCGATTTGCACGCCGGCTTCGACCAATTGTTCGGAGAATTTCTTGCCGTTATATTCGGAAGCCATAAAGACATACAAATTTTTCTGCTGCAGTTCCTGGGCAATTTTAACGGCAATTTCATTGGTAGGTGCGGCACCGACGATAGCGGCAAAGCCGGGCGCCGTGCCGTCAACAAACTCGACACCGCGTTTTCTTAAAATAACGTCATCCGCAGCGCCCAGCCAGATATTGTCCGCGGTGACATCTTCCGTCTTGGTGTAGAAGTTCGGCGTCTCCAGATAACGGATAGCCTCGATAATTTCTTCCGCAAAGAGAGTCAGCATACCGGCATCGAGAGTGGGTCCCAGATACGGCAGATGATGTTCGTCTTTCACAAACGGAGGCAGCATCGCCCGGCATTTCTTCAGTACCGGTTTCATATCACCCAATTTAGCAACCTTCATACCCAGTATGCCGTAAATTACGGGTAGATAGTAAGCCGTATTCGGAAAGCCTACCGGCTCGTTAGCCCCCCATTTCTCCATCGCGAATTTCCATTTCGCTTCGGCATTGGCCAGAATTTTGTGAGCGCCCCGGATAGCTGCGGACGCAATAATTTTCGACATTTCTTAATCCTCCTCTATCCTTAGTCCAGCTTCTGCCGCATCGACATATCGAAGAGAACCCGCTCCCTGGCCTTATCGAGACCCAGGGCTTTACGTTTTGCATCGATATGGTCGATCATTTTATGAGCCGCCTTAATGGGGTCCGGCTCGAAATCCCACATTCCGCCGTACAACTCTTCCATATCTTTAAACAGATATTCGGTAACTTCTTTACTGCCTTCGGTCGGCCAGGTAACACCGAATACGGTATAGACACCCGAAGCGACAAAATATTGTCCGATAGATATGGCTTTTTCGCTCATCCACTCCGGTGCCGCACCGGCTACCGGCAGTTCGCTGATATCATCACCCAAACCGCCGTCTTTGACCATCGCAGTAGCCGCAATTAAAATGCGGGAGTTATCAACACACGAACCCATATGAAGTACCGGCGGGATGCCGACAGTCTCGCAGACCTCAGCTAATCCTTTACCGGCAAATTTAGCGGCCGCTTCGGGAACCAGCAGTCCTTCTTCGGCACAGGCAATCGCGTTGCAGCCGGTAGTAATCACCAGAACATCATTCTTAATAAGTTCCTTAACCATAGCAATGTGCCCCTCATTATGCTTAACGCGGGCATTATTGCAACCGACAACCCCGGCTACTCCTCTGATACGGCCGTTAATGATATTGTCGTTCAACGGGCGGTAAGAAGACCGGAACATACCCCCCAGCAGGTAGTTGATTGTTTCATGGCTGAAACCGGCTATCTGGTCGCATTGCTCTTGAGGGATGAAGGTATTACCCTTCCGGTTGGGATAGTTCTCGATAGCGGTCTTGATTATTTCACGGGCTGACTTCAGAGCATCATGCTCGTTGAATTCGATATGGGTAGCACCGGGTATTTTTGCCTTGGCAGCCGTAGTAATAATCTTAGTATGGTAGCACTCGGCTACCGTTTGTATCGATTGCATAATACATTGGACATCGACAACCATAGCATCGACTACGCCGGTGACGATGGCGAGTTCCTGTTGCAGGAAATTGCCGGCAATCGCCACACCGTGGCGCATCAATATCTCGTTTGCCGTACAGCACATACCGGCCAGGTTGATACCTTCGGCACCCTTGGATTTAGCCATTGCTATCATTTCCGGCTCTTGAGCTACGGCAACTATCATTTCGGAAAGCAGCGGTTCGTGACCGTGAATAATAATATTGACTTCTTTTTCTTTAAGGACTCCCAAATTAGCCTTTCCCAATATAGGAGCCGGTGTGCCGAACAGGATATCCTGAAGCTCGGTCGCAATCATACTGCCGCCCCATCCATCGGCAATAGATGCCCGGACACCCTGCTTGAGCAGGTTTTTATAGTCCTGGTCGACGCCCATGTGGGTCCGGTGCATTATCTCCACGATTTCTCTATCGATACCCCGTGGGGCTACCCCCATTTTACGCCATAATTCCTGGCGTTTTGCCGGGGCCTTTCTTAAGGATATAAGCTCACCTTCCTGCTTACCGAACTCGGCTAAAGCTTTCTCTCCTATGTCCACAGCAATTTCACTGTTAGACCGGTTACCTATTTCGATACCCCAGTCGAGAGCAACCTGTAACAGCTTTTGCTCATCCTTAATTTCATACCCCGGGGCTTTACCCTTAGCAACCGCCAAAAATAGCTCGGCAACGCCGCGGCCGTGGTCTGAGTGAGCCGCCGCGCCGCCGGCAATCATGCGTATGAAATTACGCGCGGCAATTGTCTCGGAGGTAGCTCCGCAAAGGCCTCGCCGCTTCTTTTTCTCTTCGGGAGTTTCCTCTTTACCTTTAGGCAGCGGTACCCGGCAAGGGCCCATACCGCAATTCTTACAACAACTGCCTACGGCACCAACAGGACACGCCTTCATACTTTCAGCCCGGTCAAAAATCGTGTTTACCCCGTCTTTAGCCGCTTTATCTACTAAATTGTTACTTCCCGGGTCGATACTTTTTAATTCTTTCTCCGCCATTTTCAACCTCCGGTTATGACTTTGCCGTCAGTTCGCCGATCATAAAGCGAACTA
>CAZJQF010000083.1:0-7803 GCA_964547925.1 uncultured Dehalococcoidales bacterium | reverse complement strand
AAACAGGTAGGGGTATATGATTCGTATATTTAAAAACTGGCGTATCGCGTTGATGACACTCCCTTTTGTACTGGTAATCGTTGCCGCTAAACTGGTAATAAACTATTTCGGATTGGAATTCGTAACGGCAAGCTCGCTTTTTACCAGTGTCGTTGCCGGCAGCATTTTTCTTTTCGGGCTTATACTTGCCGGTGTTCTGGCGGATTATAAAGAGAGCGAACGTTTGCCGGCTGAATTAGTCTCTTCCTGCGAGAGTATTTACGAGGAAGGCAAATATTGTAAGGTATTTCATCCTTCATTCAACTTAGCGAAATTATGTACTGCGTTGAATGAAATACTGGTCGGTTTTAAAGCAGATGTCGAAGAAATAAAGTCACGGCAAGCTCTGGCCGCCATTTCCCGGTTGACCGGTATATTAACGGAACTGGAAAAGATAGGCGTATCGCCGAGTTATGTGATGCGGCTTAAAAATGAGCAAGCCGCGATGCGGAAATTGACCATGAGATTTTATTATATCCAGCGGATAAATTTCCTGCCCTCCGCCTATATTCTGGTACAATCGATCATTGTACTGGTTATCTTTATGCTGCTTTTCAGTAAAATCACGCCGCTGGCAGATGCCGTCAGCATCACTTTTATCTTATCTTTCCTTTTCATTTATGTTATTAAACTGTTGAAACTGCTTGAAAAACCTTTCCAGAAAGAAGGCAAGACAATGGATGATGTAAGCCTCTTTTTACTTGAAGAAAGCCAGCGGAATTTACTTACCGAAATTGAACATGACGGCCATAAACCGGCGGAACAGCAGCAAACGGAACCTGTAGCCAATACTGTTAGCAAAACATAAACGGCAAATATTTCGCTATTCCGGAGAATAGGGACTTAGCTCAGTAAACCGAGAAGGATAATAATCGAAAATGGTTCTGATAGCGGTTATTCAACGGTTTTTCAAGACATTACTGAGAAACGGTCTTCCCGCCCTCGCTATTGCTATGGGGGTGCTTATTCTTGCCGGGACACTGGTCAGTTTTTTCGCAGAACGCTCCGTAAACTCCGGACTTCAGAACCTGTGGGATTGTTTCTGGTGGACGATAGTAACCATTTCGACGGTCGGTTACGGAGACCGATGGCCGGTAACGGTGGCAGGCCGTGTAATCGGTATGGTATTAATGGTGGGCGGGCCCGTTATATTGGCCTCGGCGATCGGGAATATCGGTGTTACCTGGTATAACCGGTGGATGAAAGGAGTAAGAGGTATGGCTCAGGTAAAAGCTAAAGAACATCTTATTCTATGCGGCTGGAATGAAAAAGCGAAGAATATTCTAGGTGAAATCCGGGCCGCCGCAACTCTGGAAAAACTGCACGTCACGATTATCGATGAGCATTGTGAAACAAAACCCGCAGATGATTCGAACGTTACCTTCGTACGCGGGAATGCGGCTGACGCCGCTGTCCTCAAGTTAGCTAATGTGAATGAGGCAAAATACGCTATCGTGCTGGCAGACGACGGCTCAGCCTCCGCCGACCAGAAGACCGTACTTACCATACTGACGATAGAAAAGAGTAATCCTGAAATCATCAGCAGTGCGGAACTGCGGGATTCGAGCTATGCGGAACATCTGCACAATGCCGGCTGTGATATTATCATCAATTCCTCGGATATTACCGGTAAACTGCTGGCAATGTCGCTGCAAAATACTTCTGTCTCCAGAGTAATTACCGACCTTGTTTCCGGAGAAGGGGAAGAATTATACCGGGTAAAAGTACCGGCAAAATATGCCGGACGGGATTTTCTAACACTTCTAAAGGAATTGAAAGCCGTTTATAATATCGTCATTATCGGAATCGAGCGCTTATGAAACGGAATGTGCCGGTACCGGAAACAAGGCATGCGTTTTCGTTCTGGGGAAGCGGGACGATCCGGAGATAGCAGTCCATGTGGGTGACTTCCTGACGCAAAAGAAGCTGAATATTGCGCGAAATCAGGCGCAGCAGAATCATCTTAACAGCGAACCGCGGCAGTCTCTCGGGAACCTGGTGAATATTGAATATTACCAGCTTATTCTGACCAACAGCATCCTCAGTAATCCGTCGCTGTTTTCGGCATCCAGTTTTAACGTAGGGGTGGAATACGGTACCAGGCTGGCGACGATTTTAAAGAACATCAATCCGGAAAACCCGATGAACGGAATGAAAGATTACTACCGGCAGCTGTTGTACATGGATGTGGAAATAATAGATTCCGGGGCCGATAAGCTGATAACGCTGAATGAATGTGCGGAAACCGCACCGGCTCTCCAGAAAAAGGAACTGCTGGGGTTTTTACTCGGTGAGCTTCAGGGACTGCTTACCGGTCTGTTAGGAACCAACCTTGTTTGTAAGGACAGCTGGTTCGAAGGGAATATCCTGAAAGTAAAGCTTTCACCACAAGTCTGAAGTATCGATATTAATCTGTTCCTCAGTTTTGGGTGTGTATTGGTTCTGGATTTTTTGTATCTCCTGTTTGGCGTAGTTTATTTCACTGAATAAACCGCGGTCTTTAATCACGATACCCTGCTCAATTCTTACGAGAGACTCGATGATATAGTTCGACATTTCCTGATTCTGTTTGGCTACGGTAATCCCGATTTGATACATGACACGGATGATTACATGGATAACTTCCTGCATGTTTTGTTTTATCGCCAGGTGGCCGATATCTTCCAGCACGCCGACCCATTGCTTTAAAATCGTGAGATTACTCACCAGAACCGTAGTTTCGGTAAGTCTGGACAGGCGGTTAGTCAGATAGAGGATAAGCTGTTTCTTTTCCAGATGGAATAACTGCCGGACAATCTCGCCGAGCGACACGATTATCTGCTGTGCCGCGTCGATATTTGCGGTGTTAGTCAGAATATTATAGAGAGAGTCTATCATCTGCTCTACGGCGGCGTCATATTCTTTCTTTAAAGCCCCGTTCCCGATATTGCGTATATTATTAACTACCAGGTTAACCACGTTAAGCGATACGGTCCTCTGCCCGATTTCTCCTAATATATCCAATACCTGAACGATAGAGTCATCATCGGCTTCGATAACGGATTCCCGCCCAATCCTTAAAAGATAGTCCAGAAAATACCGGCTCAACCAGTCTTCGTTGCTGCTATTAACGTAGCGGGAGTAACATTCCAGCAGCTTTTCCAGGCCGACTCTGACCGTAGCCCGGTCGCCGCGTTCAATGGACTTTTCGACAATTTCGATTGCGGGCAGCAGCCGGTCGATTTTATGCGGTACATTACTTTTACCCTTGTTAATAAATTCCTTAATAGAAGTAAGATAGGGCATATCTACCGAACCAATGAGTCTGTGGATAGTGTAATCCGGTTTTAAGTGGAAGACCGCAAAGATGAAATGAGGGATGAGTAAAATCAAACAGAGACTCTGCAGCATTATGGATATATCGGCATAAACGGTATTAATCGGTTTTTGGATAAAGGCGGTCATATAGAGGTTAAAGAGGACTGTAAAAAGATATGAGCCCATCATAGCCCAGAGCATAAAGCTTTGCAGATAGGTATTCATGACCCGGTGGGTGTATTCCTGAGAGGCAAACTGAATACCCATCAGGGTAAGTGAAATGACGATGGCGAAGACGGCCAGAAGGCCGCCGATACCGGCATCGATAAAAATCGTGCGGGAAATTTCAAACTCGTCGGTAGCAACGATAGGCGGCATGACACCTGATACGCGCAGTATTATACCCAACAGGCAGATGGATATCAGCGAAAGGGGTAATATTTTTTCGACCCGCTCGATACTCACAGAACACCTCTAGTACAGACCGGAAATTACTATTACTTTTAGAAGTTTAGCTTTAACACCGGAGAAAAGCAAGAGGAAGCGGATAATCAGCCGGTTCAAAGGTTGGAGAATTTGGAGGGGTGAGCTTTTAAATAATTTGGGGCGGCGGGGCATCGTAAGTCGTTTCACCGGCGTGAGAAATATCGGCCAGAGCGGCTTCGGTAATTTCCACAATTATCCCTTCGGAATTACGTTGGGCTCCTAAATGTTTGGCGACTCCGGTACTCACATATTCGACGATATCCTTTTTCTGTTTGGCTGTTCTGCCCTTTAAAATGCTCACGATTACATAAGCGGGCGGCGGGTTGACCGCTTTCAGCTTGCCGCCCCGGCTGAAGTGTTTCGGGGCAATATCGAAAATTTCATAGCCTACCATCCAGCCGAACGAGGGATGGCCGAGACCTTTGGCAACGGCATTGGCGACGTCTTCGCCCAGTTTTTTCTTTTGTGCGGCGGTTTTACCTTCCAATATTCTAATCGATGCGTGCGGCATTTGTTTTCTCCCTATAAATAGACTCTAGGTGTGGTTCGTATTTTCCGGGGCAATTTCCTGTAATTCGATACCCACGGTGTCCGGTTTACAACCAAGGCTTTTCACTACGGCGGCGGTAACTTCTTTCGCCAGGGCTCTCTTCTGTTTCATCGTGACGCCTTTCAACACTCTGATTTCGATATAAGGCATATCAATTTCCCTTCCTAAATATGTTATCAATGATGCTTATTTAGTGTAATTATCGAATATTTTTATTCGCCGGATAGTTATAATTTATTGAGTATATTATCGAGTTATTAAAAATAATGCAAATGCGGTAAAATAGGTAAAACTGAAACTTGAGGGAGGGCATGATGGACCGCGTTAAAGGCAAAGTAGCGATAATCACCGGGGCAGCCCAGGGGCTTGGTAAGGCCTATGCCGAATTGCTGGCTAAAGAAGGGGCAAAAGTAGTCGTCACCGATATATTACAGGATGTGGGAGAAAAAACGGTGGCGGAGATAAATGCCGCGGGGGGCGAGGCGATCTTTATGAAGCTTGACGTCTCGAACGAAAGCCAGTGGATTGAGGTGGTCGATAAAACCATGTCCCGGTTCGGGAAATTGAATGTGCTGGTAAATAATGCCGGTATTATCTTTTTTAAAAAGATTAAAGAGACGCCATTGGAAATGTGGCATAAATTGATGAGCATTAACTTAGACGGTTGTTTTCTGGGTACGAAACATGTGGTGGAGGCGATGAAGAAGGGCGGGGGCGGTTCGATTGTTAATATCGCTTCCGTCAACGGATATATTGCGGAGCCTCTTTCCTCGGCTTATATTACCAGCAAAGGAGCCATCAGGCTGTTTACTAAAGCCGCGGCCATCGAGTTCTCAAAAGTTGGTTATGATTATAATATCCGGGTGAATGCCATCCTGCCCGGCCGTATCAAGACCGAAAGGTCGGAGCAAATCAATAACGAATATCCTCCGGATGATGAAGAGAAAAGAGGGTTGCCTTCGGTAAGCGGTCTGCGAGGCTATCCTATCGGGCGTATCGGCGAACCGATGGATGTGGCTCAGGGGGTTCTCTTTTTGGCATCCGACGACGCGAGCTTTATTACCGGACAGGAGTTAATTATCGACGGCGGCTGGACTATTCATTAAGGTAAAAATATGGTAATGTTATACTACTATTATCGGGGAATACAATATACCGGCAGAAAATATTATAAATAATTAAGGAGGAACACAGATGAAGCTATTAGGTTTAACCGGCGGCCGGAAGATGGGGAATTCGGAAACTTTACTACGCACGGCTCTCATGGCAGCTAAGGAAGTCAAAGGAATCGAAGTCGAGATTATCCGCTTGTGGGAATTAAACATCAAGAAGCCGCTGGGGGAAAATGCCAAGGGCAAGACGCAGGTCGACCACAGTAAATTTTTGAATCAGAAAATAAGAGAATCCGATGGTATCATACTTGCCTGCCCGGCCTATTCCTTAACCCCGCCCGGTTATACGATTAATATCCGCGACCGGGTCTCACTGCGCGGTTTGCCGCTCAAATTAAGACCGGCCGCAATGATAGGTGTCGGAGGGAGCGACTGGACGTCCCTGCACCTGCCTCTAATGTACACCATTCTGCCGCAGGGAGAATGCAAAATCGTCGACCAGATGCTGGTTAATTTTGAGGCGCCGTTCGGGAGCGTAGCGGTTAATGACAAGCTCCTCGAGAGGGCTAAAAAGCTCGGCCGCAACGTGGCTGAAGCGATGAAAATGCCCATCGCTAAAGTTGAATATTTGAGTGAAGAACCCTGGGCCTGTCCCATCTGCCGGCAAAATTTACTTATTATCAGGGGCGATAAAGTAGAATGCTCGATATGCGATGTCCGCGGCACCATCGAGAAAAAGGGCGGCAAGCTCGTCGTCACATTTAAAGACGAGGACTTAAAGACCTACCGGTGGGGGCCCGAAGGATGCAAACGGCACGGCCGGGTCATTATGGAACAGAATCCTGCTTATAAGAAAAACCTGCCGGAAATAACGAAGAGATGTGCGGTTCTGGAAAAAGCTATTCCCGTGACGCATCCTCCCAAGCAGGAACGGGAAGCCCCGCGGGCTGTAAACGAAAAGACACTTAAAAAGTCGTTGCTAGACGTCTAAATTGTTCAAATAGCCGTTGACACTATTAAGAGGGTATAGATGATTTCTATACCCTCTGTTTTTATAATTAATATTATTAGTTGTATTATAATAACTAATCTTTAAGGTCAGGAGGGGCTATGAAATACAAAATTAATCCTTTCGTGGAGACGAATAAGATTACGGATGGGGTTTGGCATATGGTATCGCCGGGTTTCGGCGTGTCATATATGTATCTAATAAGGGGTTCGGATAGAGCTCTGCTAATCGATACCGGATTCGGCGTGGGTAATCTGAAAGGGCTGGTCGGAGAACTGACGGAGCTGCCGGTAGATGTGGTGAACACCCATGGTCATGGCGACCATATGATGGGCAATTATCAGTTCGACAGCGTGTATATTCATGAGGATGACCTGGAAGACTGCAAAAAGAACGACCTGCCGGAAAACCGGGCCCGGATGGCGACACCGCCCGATTTCAGTAAAATATCTTCGGCTCAAGCCGATCCCAGAGTGCCGCCTCTCCCGAAAGAATACTATACGCAATATACGGCAGCGGATGTCGTGCCGGTCCGGCCTTATCGACTTGTTCCTATCCGCAGCGGGTTTACCTTCGACCTGGGCGGCGGGTATATTATCGAAGTAATCGAAATACCCGGGCACACGCCGGGAAGCATTTGTTTATTAGACAGAAAACGAAGACTTCTTTTTTCCGGAGACGCGGTTGTTTACAGCCCGACTTTTATCTTTTCCGCTAAGGGGGAGAAAAAGAACCCGAAGGCTACGGTGGAGAGTTACCGGGAATCGCTGCTCAAGCTAAAGGAGCGTGCCGGTGAATTCGACGGTATTTACGCCGGCCACTCGGTACTCAATATGCCTCCCTCGATAATTACCGAGAAAATCCTTTGCTGTGAGGATATTATGGCGGACAACGGGATAGGGGAGGATTTTAATTTCATGGGGATGAAGGCGAAGGTGCATTATCACGGTAAAGGTGCCATTGCCTTTTCACTCGATAAAATTTATAAGAACCGGTAATTATGATGCTGAATTCGTTGCTTTCTTTTTCCGGCGTTTTCCGATAACAAACAGTATTATCCATAATATCAGGGCAATTATTAATAAGACAATCGGCAGCCAGATTATCACGTTGTTTTCAAAAAATTCCGCTACCGGTGATTGTGATGTCTCCGCAAAAATGCCATATAAAGACAAATGAGAAATTAATACTGTAAATTCTCCCGGCTGCGGGGTATATCCGGGCGGCGGTTCCAATCGAATCCAGGAGTTAGAAGCCTCATCGAAATAGGCGATATACGCACCGGTGGCATTATCCGGCAGCTCGTCCAA
>CAZJQF010000082.1:5322-7839 GCA_964547925.1 uncultured Dehalococcoidales bacterium | reverse complement strand
GCACTGGTGAAAGCATGTTCGGCTTGAATGCTCGTAATATTACCGCTTGAGTTAACGGCAAGAAAATCGAATGGCGGGACCAAAAGACGCCGGTCCCCGCATTCAAACATGACGGTTTGATATTGGGTCAGTCCGTACTTTCTGGCAATATCGGGGTGGGTATCGGCATCGATACGCTGAATGGATAACTGCCTTGTCTGATTGCTGTATTCTTCTAAAAGACTCTGGATATAATTATCGACGCCAAACCTATCCTTGGGGTCGAAAAAGTTAATGACTTTAATCGGAACATCCAGATCTTTCAACACGTCAATTGTCTGCGGAGTCAGGGTATACCGCGACAGGCCGGATGTATCGAAGCGGTGATAATACCCGATACTGATGGCGTCTACCACTACAATAATACCGATAAATATAAAGGACATGACGCCGGTGCCCAGCCTGAAGCGGCCGTGAATACCGGTTACGGCACGTCCGATGCGTCTGAAATCGATTACCAAAGCAACGACCAGGAATATTATGCCGGCTCCCATAATACCCCAGGCAACCAATTTGGTTTCCGGAAGCAATAACATAAATAACAGCCCTGCAATCAGGGCCAGCAAACCCAGAATGGCAAGTAAGCCGCCGGTATTTACGGATTTAGGACTAACCCCCATTTAACTCCACCTGCTGTTTTCAAGAGATCTAATAGCCAGAAAAAGAAACAAAACGGTAACGCCTAAATAATAAATAATACCTCTAGTATCGATTACCCCAATCGTGAAATCCCGGTAGTAGTTAGATAAAGACAAATAACCGATAACGTTACCTAAACCTTGAGGCAGATAATCTGCTGCCGCTCCCATAAACCACAGGGCAAGTAATATTGCCCCTCCCACCACTGCCGCAACTATCTGGTTCGATGTCAGCGATGAGGCGAAGATGCCAATTGCCAGAGCTGAACAACACAGTAAGAATAGTCCCAGATAGCCGCTGGCAATGGGTCCGAAGTCCGGGTCTCCGAAAATTGACAGCAGGATTGGGTAATAAAAAGTAAGCACGAGCATCAGTACTACGATGCCGAGACTACCCAGAAACTTACCGATTACGATTTCACTGTCTCTGACCGGTGCCGTCAGCAAAAGTTCTATAGTGCCGAGTTTTCTCTCTTCGGCTAAAAGACGCATGGTAAGCACCGCTATCAACAGGAGCACGATAAAAGTATAAATCGGGTAACCGAAAAATCCACGGAGACTGGTCTCTAAAAAAGTCGGTGAAGTCTCGAAAGCCCCGAAATTAATGAAGAAAAAACCGGTACCGACGAGAAAGATCGCGATAATGATATAAGCCATCGGAGAGGTTAAATAAGATTTCAGTTCTTTTGTCGCTATTACGGAAATATTTCTCATTTACTTAGTATCTTCTTCCTTGGTCAACTTCAGGAAAATGTCCTCGAGACTCAGTGTGACGGATTCCAAAGAAAGTAAAGTGAAACCGCGGGAGCTTATGGCCTCGGTTATTTTACCGCGGAGGTCGGAATCATTGGGATATTCGACTATGTAGTGAGAATCTTCATAGCTTACCCGCTTAACACCTTTTACCTGGCGTAAACAACCGATAATATCATTAGCAGGTCCGTTTATTTCAAGGCGGATGCGCCTGGTACCGGCTAATAGAGAAGATAGATTTTCGATGCGGTCCTCGGCAACAATTTTCCCTTCATTAATTATGATTACCCGCTCACATATGGCACTTACCTCGGAGAGAATATGAGTAGAGAGAATGACGGTGTGTTCTTTCCCCAGTTCTTTAATGAGCTTTCTCGTAGTCGCAACCTGAATCGGGTCGATACCTACGGTAGGCTCATCTAAAATCAAAACATCAGGCTCATGTACAATGGCTTGAGCCACACCGACACGCTGTCTGAAACCCTTGGATAGCTTGCCGATTAACACATTCGTATATTCTCCGAGCTGGCATCTATCGATAACGGTATCGACTCTTTTTTTAACCTTACCCGAGGTGACACCTCTTAGCCTGGCAAGGAAATCAAGGTAAGCACGGACAGTCATATCGGTATATAACGGAACATTTTCCGGTAAGTAACCGATATGACGGCGGGCTTTTAACGAATCAGTCAGCATATTGCAGTTTGCGATGCGAACTTCACCGCTGGTGGGTGATAGATAACCCGTTAAAATGCGCATGGTAGTCGTTTTACCGGCGGCGTTAGGCCCAAGCAGACCGACAATCTGTCCCTTCTCAACATTAAAACTAACTTTATCCAGGGCCAGACGCTTGCCGTAATATTTCGTAAGATTCTTTACATCTATCATTTTTCACCGTAAACAAGGGGTAGTATCATAATATCAATTCGCCTGACTCTTTTCTAATTGGGATACCAACCAGGCGTAAACTTCAGAATTGAAGTTATATTTAACATCATGTTTAAGGATTTCATCATTATACCAGTCTTCGAATGACCGGGATTGTAAAACCGTACGAGCGAATTCTTCTACCTCACGGGCAGGGTCT
>CAZJQF010000082.1:0-5222 GCA_964547925.1 uncultured Dehalococcoidales bacterium | reverse complement strand
GCATCAACTTCAGCATCGGTTACTTCTATGCCATAATCGGGAGCAACTAATTTTACCAGTTGTTCTTCGGTGATTGTATAAATCATATTGAGCGGGTCCGAACCGGAAATACGGGTTCGATCCAGAAAATACCTCATCGTCACTTTGGTATCGTCAATCGTAATGATACTCCGGTTAAAAGGAGCCACGTAGTGTTGATAATAAAAGACACCGAAAATCGCCAAAATGATAAAAACAAAGGCACCGATAATGATGAGAGGTATACGCCGTCTTTTAAATATGTTATCGGGCTTATTATCAGGGGTTTTTGTGTATTTTATAGTTTTATTTATTCCCCTGTTATCAGGTTTTTTATTAGACAGATGCTTCTCCTTAGACTAAAACTAATACTATAAAATTAATGACTAAACAGGTATTTCTCGAGTATATATAAGATGTTTATTAAAAAGCAAAACCGGGTTGTTATTCATCATCTTTTGCTTTTATATAACAGAGAACTCGGCAAAAGTATAAATATATAATTATTCTGTTTAGACTCCGTCAATATTATTGACGTTTTACCTGACGATGCGTGTACGATTTAAATTATGTCCTTAATTATATCAAATTAATTACTGTTGTCAATCTTATGAAGAGTTCATTAAGAATATATTAAGAATTGAATATTATTTATGTATGTTAATATACAATTGTTGTATGTCGGATAACAATTTATGTTATTATACATTTCAATAGCTTGAAATATTATCAATATATTTTAATACTATAAAAAATATTGCACACTTTTAGTTAAAACAATGATTGAATATATATTTATTTTTTAACAAATGTGTTAAATAATAGTACTTTAATGTGACGAATATGGATTGACAAACATTTTCACGTAGGATATAATGGCGACAATTAATTCCGAAAAAGGCAAAGTATCAAGTTAGTTCATCTAAAGTTTGAGGGACATGCGTAATAATCGCAACTCCGTTTATCTACACAAGAAAACAGCTTATTATACTGAATGAAAAATAATATTATGGTTATGGTGGGTTATGACCGGTTATATAGTTAGAAGACTGTTATTACTTGTTCTGACGTTATTTTTTGTTTCTATCATCGTATTTTTCCTTGTCCGTTTTGTTCCCGGCAGTGCGATGGATATTATCCAGGCAAAACTTGTTGCTGCCGGTTTGAATCCTGATGAAGCTACCCTGGATGCTATTAAGCATAAACTGGGTTTAGATGTGCCTGCTCCGGTTCAATATGTCAGGTGGATGGGCGGTATTATAACCCGGGGGGATTTTGGCGATTCCATAATGCAGGGAACTCCGGTAATGCCGATAATACTGCAAAGAATGCCGGTAACATTTGAACTAGGTATCATAGCTTTAATAATCGCTTTATTATTCGGTATACCTATAGGCACTTATTCGGCAATACGGCAGGACACTATAGGTGACTATGTAACCAGAAGTATAGCTATTTTATTTATTGCCGTACCCGTTTTCTGGACGGGCACGCTGATAATGATATTTCCCGCAAAATGGTGGGGCTGGTCGCCACCAATAAATTTGGTCCCTTTCTTTGAAAACCCTATCCAAAACTTAGCTATGTTCATTATCCCGGCCGTGCTTCTGGGAATGTCTACGATAGGCTCCTCGATGAGATTGACCCGTACCATGATGTTAGAAGTAATGAGGCAGGATTATATTAAAACGGCCTGGTCGAAAGGTCTGAATGAGAAGGCGGTTGTAATTGGACACGCCGTTAAAAATGCCTTTATCCCGGTGATTACTCTTATAGGTGCCCAGTTAGGTATGCTGATTGGCGGCTCTGTAATTATTGAACAAATATTCGTTTTACCCGGTATGGGGAATCTGGCACTAAATGCACTCAATGATCGGGATTATCCTGTGGTAGCAGGAATAACTCTTATTACAGCAGTGTTTGTTATGGTAGCGAATTTACTTGTTGATATAAGTTATTCCTGGTTAGACCCGCGTGTACGGTATCATTAGGAAAAGGAATTATATATTATGGTTAATCAGGCAACGACCAAGCTGGAGAAGGAACCTAAAAATCACTCTCTTTTGGTCAGTTTATTAATCAGATTGTTTAAAGAGAAACCTCTCGGTGCTTTCGGATTGGTTGTTATTGTAATTTTATTAATTTGTGGTATTTTTGCTGATTTAAACTGGGCAGGTAATACCTGGATAAGGGGTATTGCTCCTTATCCAATGAACCAGATTGATCTAAGGCATATGTTGGCGCCGATGTCATGGACCCATCCGCTGGGAACGGATAATCTGGGCCGCGATATATTAAGTAATATTATTTATGGAGCCCGTATTTCGGTAATAATCGGCTTAGGGGCTACCAGCCTGATGACAATTATAGCCATAATCATTGGCGCTACATCCGGGTTGTTAGGTGGTAAATTCGACCTGCTAGTACAACGTTTCGTTGATGCCTGGCAAAGTATTCCGGGTATGCTTATATTGCTCATTGTGATGTCTATGTTGGGTCCGGGTTTATGGCAGCTGATAGTGTGTATCGGAGTTCCTATGGGGATCGGCTACTCCAGAATGATCCGGAGCGCCGTGATAGGTATTAAAGAGAATGTTTATGTAGACGCTGCCCGTTCTATTGGCTCCTCCACTGGACATTTATTAATAAAACATATACTACCTAATATTATGCCCGTAGTTATCATAGGTTTCAGTATGATGATCGGTGGTGTAGTGCTTATGGAAGCAGGCCTGAGCTTCCTTGGTTTTGGGGTACCGCCGGGAGTACCGAGTTGGGGAAGTATGCTTAGCCGGGAAGGTCGGAAATTTATGGAACAAGTTCCGATGTTAGCCGTATGGCCCGGCCTTGCTTTGAGTCTGATTGTTTACAGCGCTAATATGTTAGGCGATGCGGTAAGAGACTTACTGGATCCCAAACTGAGGGGTGGATTGGGCAGTTACCGCGGCATCAGCGAAAAGAAAAGAGCGGAATTATTGAAACGTGCGGAAAAATCCGGATAAAGTTGCGAATATAAAGGGTTGAAATAAAACACTCACCGTGGCAATGCAATATGCTCTGTGCATTAGATGAATAAAGTAGAAAAGAAGGGAAACGGCCATTACAGAGAAAATTCTGGAAGTTAAAAACCTACGAACCTATTTTTACGTGCAACAGGGGGAACTGAGAGCCGTTGATGGTTTATCCTATCACGTAAACCAGGGAGAGGTTGTGGCGTTGGTCGGCGAAAGTGCTTGCGGCAAGAGCGTCAGTGCTTTGTCCGTTATGCGTCTTATACCGTATCCGCCGGGTGTAATCGTCGGTGGCGAGATTATCTTTAAGGGCAAAGATATTCTTAAGGTCAGTGAAGCTGAGATGCGCCATATTAGAGGTAATGAGATTGCCATGGTTTTCCAAGAGCCGACAACCTCTCTGAATCCGGTTCTCAGCATCAACAAACAGGTAGCGGAAACGGTAAAATTACACCGCGGTTTGGACAAAACGGAAGCTGCGGCAGAAGCGGTTAAATTACTGAAGCTGGTTGGTATACCGGACCCTGAGAAACGTATTTCGGATTATCCCCACCAGTTCAGCGGCGGCATGCAGCAACGTATTATGATTGCGATGGCACTGAGTTGTAATCCCGCTTTGCTTATTGCGGATGAGCCGACTACTGCCGTCGATGTTACCGTGCAAGCTCAGTTAATGGAAGTGTTGAATAATCTCAGGAAGCAGTTCGGTACGTCGGTTATTATCATTACACACAATTTAGGAGTTGTTGCCAGGTATGCGGATAAGGTAGAAGTAATGTATGCCGGGCGTCTGGTGGAAGCCGGTCCGACAGATGTTATTTATGATGAGCCGAGACATCCTTATACGGTCGGACTCATAAAATCGGTACCGCGTCTCGACTTACCCCGTAAACAGGGGCTTAGTGCCATCAGGGGATTACCGCCGAATTTAGTTTCATTAGCAAAAAATATCTGTCCCTTTGTATCCAGGTGCAATTTTGCAATTCAGAAATGCCGGGAACAAAGGCCGGAATTGGAAGCGATGGGCCCGGACCATGTCGCAGCTTGTTTTAGAAGTCACGAGTTAGCAGAATTAATTAAGGTGAACCGATAATGGACGGCGATATTTTATTAGAAGTTAAGAATCTTAAGATGTACTTTCCGGTAACCGCAGGGTTATTGCGGCGAAAGGTTGCGGATGTCAAGGCAGTTGATGACGTCAGTTTTTATATTAAGAAGGGTGAAACCCTGGGTCTGGTCGGTGAAAGCGGCTGCGGTAAAACGACTACAGGAAGGGGAGTGCTGCAGCTAACCAAACCGACCGGGGGACAGGTGCTTTTTGAACAAACCGACCTGGTCAAGATGAAACCCGGCGTTATGCGTCATATGCGTGCCTATATGCAATTAATATACCAAGACCCTTATGCTTCGCTGGACCCCCGGATGACTGTGGGTGACATTATCGGCGAACCTTTAATAGTTCATAATATGAACAAAGGAAAGAAATATCGCGAACAAATAGATGAGCTTTTATCGATGGTGGAATTGGAACCGAAGATGGCAAACCGCTATCCCCATGAGTTCAGCGGCGGACAGAGACAGCGTATCGGTATAGCCCGGGCATTAGCGGTAAGACCTAAATTGATCGTATGTGACGAACCAGTTTCGGCACTCGATGTATCGATACAAGCCCAGATTATCAACCTTCTGGAAAGGTTGAAAGATGCTTTAAAGCTGACTTATCTTTTTATTGCTCATGACCTCTCGGTCGTACGCTATATCAGTGACCGTGTAGCGGTTATGTATTTGGGCAAGATTATGGAAATAACCCGCAGTGACGAATTATATGATAACCCGTTGCATCCTTACACTCAGGCATTGTTATCCGCGGTTCCGATACCTCATCCTGCCACCGACCGCCAACGGAAACGTATTCTGCTTACCGGGGACGTCCCCAGCCCGATTAATACGCCAAAAGGATGTCATTTCCATCCAAGGTGCCAGAGAGCAATGGATATTTGCCGACAGGAAGAGCCGGAATTAAAAGACATCGGAAATGAACACTGGGTGGCCTGTTTCCTCGCCCATAAATAACCCGTTGGTTGCCTTCGGCCTCTCTGATAGTATTATTTGAAAATACTTTGTCTTTATTGTTGCGCCCGTTAAGGTAACGACATTTCCATCCTGAAAACGCTTATAATATTTTCTGTCAAA
>CAZJQF010000081.1:5199-7973 GCA_964547925.1 uncultured Dehalococcoidales bacterium | reverse complement strand
TCCAACAGGCTGGACGGCAAACTGCCGATGCCCCGTTTCCGGCGTTCCGGTTCGGACATATGGTACACGTTATCGGCGACGGGCTCCGGCGCCGTCAGCCCCTCTTCGATACCCGCCAAACCGGCAGCCAGCAAAACGCTGAAGGTTAAATAGGGATTGCAGGCCGGGTCCGGCGACCGGATTTCAAAACGCGTAGAGCTTTCCTTGCCCGGCGTATAATTCGGTACTCTGATTAAGTCCGACCGGTTTTTCAAAGCCCAGGAAAGATAGACCGGCGCTTCGTATTTCGGGACGAGACGCTTATAGGAATTGACCCACTGGTTGGTCACGCAGGTAAATTCGGGGGCATATTTCAGCAGACCGGCCAAAAAGCTTAACGCCAGTTTGGACAGGTGGAATTTACCCGCCGGGTCGAAAAAGGCATTGCGGCCGCCCTTGAATAAAGACTGGTGGACGTGCATCCCGCTGCCGTTGATGCCGTAAATCGGCTTGGGCATGAATGTGGCGTATACATTATGTTTTAAAGCGATTTCTTTAACCACATAGCGGTAGGTCATTACGGCATCGGCCATCGTTAAGGCATCGGTGTATTTCATATCGATTTCGTGCTGGCTGCGGGCGACCTCATGATGGGATTTATCGACGGCAATGCCCATTTTTTGCAGGGCGATAACCGTTTCTCTCCGCAAATCGTGAGCCGCATCCGGCGGTGTCATGTCGAAGTATCCGGCATCATCGAGGCCTACCGTGCCGTTCGGCTTCTGGAAGTAAAAGTATTCCAGTTCGGGACCGACATAATAGGTAAATCCCATATCCGTGGCTTTTTTCAGGTTCCGCCGCAGGACGTAACGCGGGTCGCCGTCACAGGGTTTGCCCTCAGGAGTAAGAATATCGCAATACATCCGGGCTACCGCCGAATGCTCCCCGGGCGACCAGGGCAGTAATTCGAAGGTATCGGGGTCGGGCATCGCCACCATATCGCTTTCATCGACGCGGGCAAAACCCTCAATCGAAGAACCGTCGAAACCGAGTCCTTCGTTCAGCACCATTTCAAGGTCTTCCACCCCGATGGAAAAGCTCTTTAAAAAGCCCAAAATATCGGTAAACCAGAGCCAGATAAACTTGACGTCGCGTTCTTTCGCCAGCTTGATAACGTATTCTTTAGCATCCGGACGGCCTTTTTCTTTAGTCGGTGTCACTGCAAACCCTCCCACGGTATTTATTAATCAATGTTACCTTCGGAAATTACTGTTTCTACCATATTAATGCCAAACTGCCATTAAGTAAATAGAGGAAGGCAATAAGCCTTCCTCTATAGTTAACATAAATATTAGAGTACAGTCTTAGATAGTTTTCAGATACTCGTTTATCGAAGCAACCGCCCGCTTGCCGGCGCCCATCGCGCTGATAACGGTAGCGGATCCGGTGACAATATCGCCGCCGGCCCAGACTTTATCCTTCTTCGCCTTGCCGGTAGCTTCTTCAGCCACCACCGTGCCGTGCGAGGTAGTCGCCAAACCGAGGGTAGTCGAGGCAATTAACGGATTCGGTGTGGTTCCCAGTGCCACGATTACCAAATCCACATCCATAATAAACTCGCTGTTCGGCTTCTGTACCGGACGGCGGCGTCCCGAAGCGTCCGGTTCGCCCAGTTCCATTTCGTAACATTCCATACCGGTGACAAAATTCTTGTCGTTGCCGATAAACCGTTTCGGATTGGTCAGCAGCTTGAAAATAACGCCTTCTTCTTCGGCGTTTTCCGCTTCTTCGTGCCGGGCGGGCATTTCTTCCCGGGAACGGCGGTAAATGATATATACTTTTTCCGCGCCGAGCCGTAAGGCACAGCGGGCGGAGTCCATTGCCACATTGCCGCCGCCGATAACGGCCACATTCTTACCGATTTTCACCGGCGTATCGTATTCGGGGAACATATAGGCTTTCATCAAATTCACGCGGGTGAGAAATTCATTAGCGGAATAGATGCCGTTCAAATTTTCCCCCGGAATATTCATAAACATCGGCAGTCCGGCGCCGGTGCCGAGGAAGACCGCGTTATAACCGGCAGCGAACAACTCATCCACCGTGGCTACTTTCCCGATGACGGAGTCGAGTTTAATATCCACACCCAGCGACTGGACGAATTTAACTTCGTTCTGCACGATTTCTTTGGGCAGCCTGAATTCGGGAATGCCATACATCAATACCCCGCCCGCTACATGCAGGGCTTCGAATATCGTAACGCTGTGGCCAGCTTTGGCTAAATCGGCAGCCGCCGTCAGTCCGGCGGGACCGGAACCGACTATCGCCACCTTTTTGCCGGTGGGTTGCGGTAAAGTAACCTTCTGGTTTTTCATATTGGCTCTTTCCCAATCAGCCACGAACCTTTCCAGCCTGCCGATAGCTACCGGAGCCCCTTTTTTACCCAGTGTGCACTGGGATTCGCACTGCGATTCCTGGGGGCAGACCCGTCCGCAAATGCCGGGAAGGGCATTCTTGCTTTTAAGAATCCGGACGGCCTCCTCCATCTTGCCTTCATTAAAGGCTTTAATGAAGTCGGGAATGTCCACACCTACCGGGCAGCCGTTCGTGCAGGGCCTTTTCGCACAGTTGATACAGCGGCTCGCCTCTTCCTTTGCCTGTTCGAGGGTATAACCCAGCGCCACTTCTTTAAAGTTACTCCGGCGTACGGACGGCTCCTGCCGTGGCATTTCCTGCCGGTTTAATTTCAAATTAGCCATTTTAACCTCCGCGTTACAAGTTAACAGTTATCAGTT
>CAZJQF010000081.1:0-5099 GCA_964547925.1 uncultured Dehalococcoidales bacterium | reverse complement strand
ACGATGACGAACTGGCCGGCCTGAGCTTTTTGGGCTACCGCCGGGGCGTCGATTTTAAAAAGGTGAATCATCGGGGTTAAATCTTGTTTTTCCAGAATTTTATACATGCTGCCTCCTGATATGTTCTGCGCCGGGTCCGAAATAATCACCGAAATTGATGAATTTCCGAAATGGAAAAAGGCTATTTCAAATAATAATTTATCATCAGGACTCTGTTATAATCAAGTTTACCGGTTTCGTAATCCGTAAAATAAACCGTTAATTTTTGGTGAAAATACCATTTTAAGTATTGCCAAATTCCCTCCTTGTGCTAAAATAAGAGATTATGAGCGCCGGCAAGAACGGTTTTCCTGCTGTACCGGCTTTCAGCCAGTCTATTTAATACGGATTGATACGGAGTATTTTTATGGGAATCGAATTAGTACATATCGGCTTTGGAAATATTATTGCTATGAACCGTGTTATCGCGATAGCCTCGCCCAGTTCCGCTCCGATAAAACGCACGATTCAGGAAGGCCGGGAAAAGGGGTTGTTAATCGATATGACCTCCGGCCGGAAGACCAAAGCTGTTATTTTTACCGATAGCGAGCACATCGTTCTGGCCGCTTTGGCACCGGAAACCATCTCCGGGCGCCTACTTGCCAGCCGGTCCGGAGTATTTCCCAAACTAGAGCAGGAGGAGGAAGAAGCCGACGAATCCGAAAGCCCAGTCCTCGTTCAATCTTAAAGCCAGACAACTGCTGATTGTCCTTTCCGGACCTTCCGGGGTGGGCAAAGACGCCATCCTGAACCGCATGCGGGAAACGAATTGCCCGCTGGAGTTCATCACGACGGTGACGACGCGCTCCCGGCGGGTTACCGAGCGCAACAACATCGATTATCATTTCGTTACCCGCGATAAATTCAAGGAAATGATTAACCGTAATGAGCTTATTGAATACGCCGAAGTTTACGGTAATTATTACGGAGTGCCCAAACTACCGATTAAAGCAGCTCTGGAACAACATCAGGATGTCATTATTAAAGTAGATATACAGGGTGCCCGAACCATCAAGAAACTGGTGCCGCAGGGGATATTTATCTTTATCATCACCCCGACTCTGGATGAATTGAAGGACCGCTTATCCAAACGCCGCACGGAATCCGCTTTCGACTTATCTCTCAGACTTAAGACCGCAGAAAGCGAACTGGAACAACTGCATCTTTTCGATTATATCGTTGTCAACCGCCGCGACCGGATCGACCGTGCCGTTTCCGATATCAATGCCATCATTCAAGCCGAGAAATGCCGGCTGGTACCCCGTGAAGTGTCTTTGAGTTAGCTTACGGAGTTTATCCGGCAGTCCCCGGTGAACTATGCCCTGAAGTAAAAACCATTCGGGTAGAAAAGCCTTATATGAATCCTGTATAATTAACGGCTGGAATTAACCTTTCCTTTACGGAGATGGCATGGATACAAGCCTGATATTCATCATTATCATTATAATCATCGCCCTTGCTTTTGATTTCACCAATGGGATGCATGATGCCGCCAATTCCATTTCTACCATTGTTTCCACCCGCGTTTTAACACCGAGACAGGCTGTCCTCTGGGCAGCCTTTTTTAATTTTATTGCCTTTTTAATTTTCGGGACGCACGTCGCTTCCACCATCGGCAAAGGAATGATTGATATCAATACCGTTACGCCTACGGTCATCCTCTGCGGTCTGCTTGGAGCGATTGCCTGGAATATGCTGACCTGGTATTTCGGTTTGCCGAGCAGTTCTTCCCATGCTTTAATCGGCGGTTATGCCGGAGCCGCCATCGCCAATGCCGGCTTCGGAGTGATAATTCCGTCAGGGTGGATTAAGACGGTAGTATTTATCGTTGTCGCCCCGCTCATCGGCATCGCGCTGGGATTTGTATTCAAGATTATCGCTTCATGGAGTATGCGCAATCAGAGTTTGGCTTCCGTGAATAAATTCTCGCGGATTATGCAGTTGTTTTCCGCCGCCGCCTTCAGCCTGGGACATGGTGGTAACGACGCCCAAAAAACTATGGGCATTATCACCAGCCTGCTGGTTACCGGCGGCATATTGCAGCAATTCCCGGATAAAATACCCTTATATGTTGTCCTACTTGCCCAGGCTGCGATTGCCATCGGTACGATGACCGGCGGCTGGCGCATTGTAAAAACGATGGGACAGAAAATTACCAAGTTAAGACCGATTGACGGATTTTGTGCCGAATCGGCGGCGGCCGTCAGCATCTTTACTTCGACTTATCTGGGAATTCCGGTCAGTACGACCCACGTCATCACTGGAGCTATATCGGGCGTGGGCGCGGCTAACCGCATTTCTGCGGTTCATTGGGGGGTAACTTTACGTATTGTCTGGGCCTGGATATTTACCATACCCGGCGGGGCATTTATTTCCTGGGGGCTGTTTTCGCTGGTTAAATTGTTTACGTAAATTGATACCGGCTATGATTGCTTCAGGGCTACACCCTCGAGAGCATCGGCAACATCTTCACACCGGTCGGTAGCGCTTTCCATATGTTCGTAGATTTCACGCCATTTGATAACGTCGGCCAAATCGGTATTACCGTCGAAAAGTTCTCCCAGCGCCGAACGATAAATTCTGTCCGCCATGTTTTCCAGACGGTTTATCTCCACACACCGTACAAGCATTTCTTTCTGTTCGTGACGGTGTTTTAACTGCAATATCGCCCTTTGGACTTCCTCGGATGCTTTCAGAATGATATCGGTCAATTCCTTTGCCTTCTCCCCGGGTTTTTTAATTTTATAGACCAGCATGGCATCGGCGGCCGACTGAATAAAATCGGTTACGTCATCCAGACTGCCGGCAATCAGAGAGATATCTTCCCGGTCGAAAGGCGTCAGAAAGGTGCGGTGTAATTGCTCCATAATCTGGTGGGTAATGCTGTCACCATGGTGTTCTATTTCCGTAATTTCCGCTACGAGAGCCTCAGGGTTTTCCCATTTATCTACTAACTCTTTAAGTTTATTAGCCGCCCGAACCATATTGGCCGCCCCCTGTTCGAACAGGTCGAAAAACTTTTCTTCACGCGGTGTTAAGGAAAATTTAACCATTTAATACCCCCTTCAGGGAGATTATTAATAACCGATAATTCATAACTATCAGGCTTCTTGACCATAAATAGTGTATTGAACGGATAACCCCGATGTCAAGGTAATAACCGATTGCTGAGCGTCGGCTGCCGGATACTTAAATATACGTTACCCCGGCATTAATACTCTTCGTTAACTCCACTTCAATACTTTTTCTCTTATCGCCGTACTGTATCTCAATGGTATATTTGCCGCTGTTTTCTTCAAGGTTATCGAATTTATAATCGCCGTAATTATCGGTAACGCACTCGGCAACTGTTTTCCCGGAGGCCTTAATCAGTGTTATTTTCGCCCCTTCTGCACATTCTTCCTTATTGTTAATAACCGTGGCGACACTCCCCCCTATAAAGCATTTGGTATAACGGTAGAGGTTTTTATAATAGACCGTCGGATTCGTCTCCAATTCCGGTTTATACGTTTCCAGCTTTTCCGCTTTAATTATTTCCTGCATCTCGGCGTCTTCGACGTGACGCACCGTTAAGGCACCCGTCGGACAGGACTGCATACAGCGGGTTTTCGTCCAGCCTTTGTCCAGCAAGTGAGCGCAAAACGTGCATTTTTGCGGCAGATTTAATTCCTCGTTCCAGGATATCGCACCGTAAGGACACGCTTTCACTAGCTGCGACTGCCCTTTAGCTTTGATGGGGTCGATGATTACAATACCGTCCGGCCTCTTATAGACAGCTCCGTCTTTAGCTGCTTTAATACATAGAGCGTTATCACAATGCTGGCACGGCTGGGGCAAATAACCCACATCGATAACCGGATACTTACCCCGTTCATTCGTGTGGATTTCAATCCATTTCTGCCCGTGCGCCTGCTGCGGAGCCGAGTACCCCGGCCAGTCAATATCTACATATTCGTCTTTACAGGACAAATAGCAGTTATTACAGTTTTCGCACTTCGCGACATCGATTACCCAGAACCAGCGTTTCATATCTCAGTTTCCATGCCATATTTCAATCTGCACCAGACAGGAGTTTGCCGCAAAACTGTGCGACTTTTTAATCATCGGCCGGCTCGGTGTCAAAATATTCATACAACCGCCGCGGTCCGCTGACTTTCCCGGCTCGCCCACCGGGTCGTACACCGCCGCCGATTCATAAGAATGCACCGTCCCAGGCGGTATTCTTTCGGTAACCTGAGCGGCACAAATTACCGCACCCCTCTTATTAAACACCTTCACTAAATCGTTTGCTTTAATACCTCTGGCTTCCGCATCCTTCGAATTTATACGGATTATCCAGTAATAATAACCGTTAATTAAAACCCGGTGGTCTTTCACATCGTTAACCCACGAGTGCTTGCCGTCACCCATCGTATGGAAACTGTATCTGGGGTGCGGTGTAATCAGCTGCAGCGGAAATTCTTTATAAAGCTCCGTGGTGTGATGCCCTTCCCATGCCGGGATATATTTGGTCATCACCGGCCGCTCAGGATCGTCCGGGTCGAACCGCTTCAGACTCGAAGAAACGAATTCCAGCTTACCCGACTGCGTTTGCAGTCCCTTGAATACCTTTTCGTTATAATCGGCCGGCAACGGGGCTATTTCAGGGGTATCTTTCAGCCTGTCTTCCGCAAACCACCGGAAGGATACCGGATGCCTCAATTTCTCCAACGGCGCCGGTATCACGTAATAACCCTTTTTCAAAAATTTCTTCCATTTCATCACTTTGGGCATATCGGTTGCGTCGTACAGCCGTTTGCACCAGTCGATTTCCGTAATTCCCTCAGAATACATCGCGGCGAATCCCAGCCGTTCCGCCAGTTCCCAGAATATCTGATAATCGGATTTCGATTCGCCCAGCGGTTCGATGCACTTATGCTGCATTAAAACGACCCGGTGATTGCACTGGTTGAAGCTGTCTTGAATATAGCCGCCGCAGTTGGCGAATTCACTGATATCCCAGCGCTCGAAGTTCGTACAGGCGGGCAGTATAATATCGGCGAATTTAGTTTCGCCTTCCA
>CAZJQF010000080.1:0-8227 GCA_964547925.1 uncultured Dehalococcoidales bacterium | reverse complement strand
CACCGGGGCAAAAGGCCCTGGGCTTTATCCGCGGGTTCGGACTGCAACGCGGGGCGATAGCCACGAGTACGCTGTGGGACGGCGGGGATATCGGCGTTATCGGCACCAATGATGCCGATATGGCACTGGCAATAAACAGGATAAGAGCTTTACAGGGCGGGACGATAGTCTGTGCCGACGGAAAAATACTGGCGGAATTTCCCCTGCCGGCGGCGGGCTCCGGCACCGACCGGCCGATGGAATTCATTGCCGGAAAATTTGACGAAATTCAACAGGCGGCGGCCTCGCTCGGCACGAAACTGCCGGCCGTCCAGATGTCCTTGCAGATACTCTCGACCACGTTCATCCCCTTCTTCCGCATCTCCCATGACGGATACTTCGACATGAGCAAGAACGAGTCCGCCGGGCTGATAGTAGAATAAAATCCGGGAATATTATAATCGAATTGAATTTATACGACAGAGGAACCGGGAGGGGTAGATGAGTAAAAAAATTATCATTATCGGGGCCGGCATCGCCGGACTGTCCGCCGCCTGTTACGCCCGCATGAACGGTTATGAGGCTGAAATCTACGAAATGCACGATAAACCGGGCGGGTTGTGTACCTCCTGGCGACGCAAAGGCTACACCATCGACGGCTGTATTCACTGGTTAACCGGCTCCAGCCCGAAAAATAGTTTTCACCAACTGTGGGAGGAGCTCGGCGCCGTGCAGGGACGGCGGATGATTAACCACGATGTCTTTTACCGCTATACCGGGGAGAACGGAAAAACGCTGTCCGTTTACTGCGATGCGAATAAACTGGAAAAACACCTGAAGGAAATCGCCCCGGAAGATACCCCGGCGATTAAGCTGCTCTGCCGTTTAATCCGGCGGTTTTCCAGGTTCCAATCGCCCATCGGCAAGCCCTACGAACTCTATAAATTCTTCGATATTTTCAAGCTGATGATGAAGATGCTGCCCTATTTCCACGATATGAATTTCTGCAACAGCATGACTATCGGGGAGTTCGCGACTCGCTTTAAAAATCCGTTCCTGCGGGAAATATTCCCGAATATCCTTCAGGAAAAAGACTATCCGCTGCTCAGCCTCATCTTTACATTGGGTTCACTGCACGCCGGAGACGGAGCTTTCCCCGAAGGCGGTTCGCTGGCATTTGCTCAGGCTATCGAAAAACGCTGCCTGGATTTAGGAGCGAAGATTTACTACAAAAATAAAGCGGTTAAAATCCTGGAAGAAGACGGTAAAGCAACGGGCATCCGGCTGGCAGACGGGCGGGAAATTAAAGGTGATTACGTGATTTCCGCTGCCGACCTCCACACTACCCTTTTTGAAATGCTGGAGGGCAAGCACATCGACCCCAAACACCGGGAACTTTTCGATACCGTCAAATTAATGCCCTCGATGGTCCAGGTTTCCTTCGGGGTTAATAAAGACTTTTCATCCCTGCCCCGCTGCGTGGGCGAGGTTTACCGGACGCAAGCATTACAGGATTGGGGCGTGGACTGGACAATAATAAGAAACTACTGCTTTGACCCCACGCTGGCCCCGCCGGGAAAATCCATCGTCGTTACGGGATTCACCATCAATGATTTCGCCTATTGGGAAAAACTGGCCGGGGATAAAGAAGCCTACCGGGCAGAAAAAGAAAAAATCCTCAAAGTATTTACGGAAGAACTCGAACAGAAATATCCCGGTTTTAAAGACGCTATCGAGGTTGCAGACGTCGCCACGCCGCTGACATATGTCCGCTACACCGGCAACTGGAAAGGCACGTTTATGACCTGGATTATTTCGCCCGATAAAGCCAAATGGTTCAGAACGATAGGCAAAACCGTACCCGGTCTGGAAAACTTCTGGCTTTCCGGGATGTGGGTACAGCCGCCGGGCGGTGTACCGACCGGGGCGATGACATCGAGAGACATCCTCCAGATAATCTGTAAACGGGACGGCGTTAAGTTCCGGACTTCGAAGCCGTAAATTTACCGGTGGGTTTACATGAAATGGGCTCTGAGTTCTTCGGGGGTGTGGGGACTTAAGAAGAACGGCGGAATATCCAGCATGGTGAAGGCTCCGTAATGATTTACTTCCGCCAGTCTGACGGCAGCCCGGGCACAGGCTACCAGCACGCTGCCGGTGAATTCCGGATTGCTCTCCAGCTGACAGCGGTACTCCAGAATCTGCTTGCTCTTGCCGGTCATCCCGGAGGTCATCACAAAGCCGCCATGAGGTAAAGCGGCATGGTTCTTCTTCATCTCTTCGGCAGTTATAAAATTAACCTCGACGTTATAATCCGAGTAGTAGTTCGGCATCTCGACGATTTCTTTAGTGATTTTCTGGCGGTCGGCCCCTTCTTTAGCCACAATATAAACCACCCGCTTGTGCATCTCCCGCGTGGTAAACGCGGGTGTCTCCCCGCTCCTGACCCTGTTTAAAGCCGCATCAATGGGAATCGTATATTGCCGGGCGTCCAGCACGCCCTCGACCTTTCTGGCGGCATCGGAATGCCCCTGGCTGACCCCTTTCCCCCAGAAGGTATAATGCTTGTTGCCGGGCAAAAAGGCATCACCGTAAACCCTTTCCAGCGAGAAAATGCCCGGGTCCCAGCCGGCGGAAATTACAGCAGCGTGTTTTTTCTCTTTACCGATAGCATCCATTTTCTGGAAATAAGACGGAATATCGGCATGGGTATCGAAGCTATCGACGGTATTAAATAACTTCGCGAAAACCGGTCCCTGAACGGGGGTATCTTCCTTGGAGCCGCCGCATAAAATCGCCACATCTATCTTTAGACCTTTGGGCAGTTCCGGCTTCTCGGTACTGAGCACCGGAATATCCTTAAACTCTTTTTTCATTTGGTCGGGACGGCGGGAAAAGAGTGCCGCCAGTTTCATATCTTTATTATTCCCCAGAGCCTGCTTTACACCGCGTCCGAGGTTACCGTAACCGACAATCGCTACATTAATCATCTCAATCACTCCTGTAAAAATTAATAAAAAGACACAATATAGTAATAAATATACAATATAAAAGCAGGCAGGTAAAATGGATTTTTTTGCGATGTCTGTGAACATAATTCCGCCCGCTGGTTATCATAAAAAGAAACTGGTAAAATCACCTTGATAATCCGGCTGAAGGAGGACTCGATATGGCGTTACTACCCGAATACATCGATGAATATAAAAAACAACTGGATAAGGGAATTATCCAAAAAGCATATCGGGAATTAATTCAGTATATCCTTGATTTGCGGACACAATTCGGCAAAAAATATCCCGACCTGGCACCCGGCAGTCTTTACCAGGGTTATTTGGATATGACCTATTTCCCCATTTTCCCCAAGGAATTGAAAAGCCGCAAGTTGAAAATAGCGGTAGTATTCCTTCACGAAACAGTCAGATTCGAAATCTGGCTGGTCGGCTATAATAAAGCGGTTCAGGCGAAATACTGGAAATTATTTAAAGAAAGCGGCCGGCATAAATACCGGCTGCCGCCAACCCTGAAAGGCGTTGATTCGATAATAGAGTACACCTTAGCGGAGGGCCCCGATTTCAGGGACCCGGAAGCATTGACCGGACAAATCGAAAAGGGCACGCTGCAGTTTATCGATGATATTGAGGAATTTTTAACGAAACATTAAGACCGGTATCCCGACACGATGAAGCGACTAAAGCTTGCGAATTTGGCCGCTTTTAACATCGTTGATAACCGTGCTGTCATCCAGAACCACGATGAGCCTTGATTCCTGTTCAGCCGAATTGATGTTGTTTTCCAGCATATCGGTGCCCTGCCGCAGAGTAGTCCCGACAAACATTATCTTACCCTTCTTGCCGATATAATCTTTAATACCGTGAAAAATAACCTCGATTTTGTCCCCGACTTTAAAGTCCGACATTAGCAGAGTCCCCATTTCTTTAGATTTTTATATGATTTAAATAATATCCGATAGGTTATAAAAAAGCCCTCGAAATCTTATTAAATTCGGGGGCTTATGATTAAATTCCGGCGTAGAAGAATTAGTTATTATTTTATATGATTATCGGACGGATAGCAATTAATTGGAAGCTCCCATTTAATCCCCTAAATTAAAGTGCTACAATCCTAAATAATATAAGACTAGTAAGGCCTGCTTATGATTAGAGAAACCTTAAAAGAAAATGAGTTAATAAATAGCGTAAAGGTTATCAGGGACGCTTTTAAAACCGTCGCTATTGAGTTTAAACTGAATAAAAATAACTGCCCTACCCATCCATCCTTTTTAACCATAAAGCAATTAAATGAGTTAAAGAAAAAGGGAACTCGGTTTTTCGGGCTTTTTTTAAACGATTTACAGATAGGATTCGTGGCGATAGAGAAAGCGGACGAAGACACGTTTTTTATGGAAAAACTGGCGGTGTTACCAGAATATAGACACAAAGGCTATGGCGGACAGTTGGCGGACTATGTGTTTGAATACGTTAAAAATAGCGGGGGAACAACCGTCTCTATTGGAATCATAGATGAGCATACGGTTTTAAAGAACTGGTATAAGACTCTAGGCTTTCAAGAGACTGGTATTAAGAAATTCGAACATCTGCCTTTTACGGTATGTTTCATGGAGAAAGATATCTAATAAAAAGGACTTTGAGTTACAATTAATTCGAGGGATTCTGATTCAATAATAGCAGTTAGATGCTTATATTAATCCTGATAGGCGGATGATTCTTTAAGTTCTGACCTGCCCAATCGATGTGCGGTTTTCTTTACTAAATTGAGTATATCGTACTGAGCCTCCGTCCCAGCTTCTAAGTTAGGTCGGGTGTATAATGTCATTTTTTGGGGAGTTATTTCAATAAGCTTCGTGTCTGGACGAGGAAAGTGCAAACGAGTGCTTCTTTCATATCTTTCCGGTTGGGTTTTACGGTATACTTCCCTAAATTCGGTATTTTCTTCTTCTAGTAACTGGCCTTTCAATGAAGCAATACCCTCAATTTGAAGATTACCAGCAGCGATAGCAACTTGTGGATTCGCCACGATCTGTTTATATTTCCTGCTATGCATACCTGTGAAGCAATATATAGTCAGACCATTAATGACTAGTCCCATTTGCCTTACGGTCACAAAATCATCCTTTGAAGTAGCTAAAAATCCCAGGTTGTATTTCTTTAACTCCTCTATCATATGTTGCTTCAGGGCTTCGTATGATAACTCTTGTTGGGTCATAATATTCAACTCCTTTTTGTCGAGTGAAGTAGATTATGGTTAAGGGATAATGAATAATAAACGACCACTCATTTTAGTTCTGCAAAAAAGAACTGTCAACATATATCGGATTTATTGAAAACTGGAGATAAGTGTAATTTATTGAGAGTAGTAGATAAGCAGCGGTTTTGTAGCTAATCGAATTTTGGTAGCGGGGGCTGGATTCGAACCAGCGACCTTCGGGTTATGAGCCCGACGAGCTGCCACTGCTCCACCCCGCGTCAAGCACAAACTTAAGTATACCTTTAATTCGGAAACAGTGTCAATAAAAATGAGGCTTTTAGCGGCGTAAATAGTGCTGTTTTACCCGGGGCAGCAGTGTCAGTATCACCGTCAGCAGCCCCCACCCCAACACGATAGGCTGCAAAATACTGATATAGCCTAACATTATCCATTCGACAATTATCCAGATAAGCAGGATAACACCCTCCGCCCACGAGGCCGCCCATGCCCAGTGGTAACCCTTGGCGGGATTAATCACATCTAGGCACTGCCACGCCGGTTTTTTAAGCATACCAATCCCAGCAAATACTGGGAAAATACCTATGAGAATAACCAGTATCAAACCGGGAATTATAAAATTGCTAAACGGGGTTCCCGCCAGCAAACCGGTATTCCACTGCATCAGTTGGCCATCCGGCCGGACTACCAGCATCGCGCCGCTGATAATTCCCCCAATGCCGATAAAGAAATGTAATATTATTAAAATCCAGACACCAACCGGTCTTCTGCTGCCGCTCATACTACACCTCTACTTCGGTTTTGCTAGGAAACCGCTCTCTTGCCTACGATTTCCTGCTTGATATACCATTTCTGAACGGCGTCAGCCACTTCGACCGGCGTATCGCAAATACGGAGTAAATTGAAATCATCTTCGGATACCAGTCCTCGCCCGAGCAAGTCCTTCCGCAACCAATCGAGGAAACCCTTCCAGAACGTACTGTCATATAGTATTACAGGGAAGGGCTTAATTTTTTGTGTCTGAATCAGAGTTAGGACTTCAGTCAGTTCATCCAGCGTACCGAGGCCTCCCGGCATAATGACGAAGGAAACCGCATACTTTACCAGCATTACTTTACGCACGAAGAAATGCTTGAATGTTACGGTATCGGTCGCGTAATTATTAGCGGCCTGGCCGCCGGGTATATCTATATTCAAACCGATGGACTTCACTCCGGCTGCCCGGGCACCTTTATTGGCAGCCTCCATAACACCGGGACCGCCGCCGGTAATGATACTGAAGCCCAACTCACCGAGTCTGCGGGCAATTTCTTCGGTCTGAACGTAAAGGGGGTCGGCCGGTTTAATCCGGGCTGAACCGTAAATGCTCACCGCCGGCTCGACGCCGCTAAGCATATCGAAGCCCATAACCATCTCGCCGATGTAACGAAACATCCGCCATGATTCTTCTTTGGCCAATTCGTTGATTTCATATTCGCGTACCATATCATCCTCCGTAAATTGCTGCAGGGTCTATTTTTCGACCTGTTCCATCTCTTCCTGACGGTCCACCGACAGGTCTTCCTGATAAAAAGCACTACCCTCGGAAGGCAGCACCATTAAAAACCGGTAAGTGTTATCCACCGCTACATCAGCCTGAGCCACCGTAAAATCAAGCAGGTGGCCACCCGCTGATTTATCCGCCGTTAAAAAATGGAGATGATAGCCCGGCACGTTGATGCCGGTTACATAGGGCGGACAGCGAAAGCCGACTATCGTACCGGTAATGTAATGAAACTCAAAGGTCGGCTGGTTTTTCGTTACCTCAGCCAGCGCCGGATACGGTTTTTGCTGAGCCGGAACGCTGCGTGTTTTTACGTAACTGAAAGTGCCCTGAATTTTGATAGCGTAGAAAAGATTCACCGAAGGCAGCATCTCGTCCAGCCATGTTTGAAAAGCGGTAAAATCGAGGCCGCCCGCGAGGTTTTCCTCAAGGTCGGTATCGAAAAAGGTAACCGAGGCAAAAGGCGTGGTCGCCGAATCCGTTACGGTATAAGCAACACCATCGGCCCGAACATCATAAAATTTCCCGTCCAGTATGATTAACTCGCCGTTTAAAGCATCCAGCGTACCGATGCCGAAATCGCCGTATTGTTCGAGCGAGCCTAATTCCACGACACCGTCATAATTCCCGGCCAGCAGAGCATCGAAGGTGGAAACCTGCGCCAGCGTATCCCGCTGCTCACCGGTCTTCGCGGAGCAGCCGGTCACCACGATTAAAACGACCGTAATAATCACTATTAAATATTTAAATTTATGCATCGTTTTATCACCGCGTTCGCTATGCCCATTATACAGCTTCAGCTTCAAACCTTACAATTACACGGGTTCCCCTAATTACAAATTACCCATTACTTAATTTGTGTTATACTTTATTAGTTTATTTTGAGGGCAAGATAGATATGACGGAAGATTTGAACGCGATTTTAAAAAAGGCTTTAAGCAGCCTATATTCTCCTTTACCTCAGATGAAACCCATCAGCGAGGCGGAGTTAGCCGGATTTATCAATAACTCGGTCTGTATCTTACCCTGCGGCGGCGAATCGAAAAGAATGGCCGGGCTATCCGATAAACATAAGACTGCCCTTGATTTACCCGAAAATGAAACGCTTATATCCCGGACGATCCGGGCTTATATAGCCGGAGGTATCAAGAATTTCGTCCTGCTGGTGGGGATAAATGCTGCATCGGTTATCGAGAGCACCAAACATCTCCAGCAGCCCGGCATCGATATTAAATACTGTCCCGACCCCGGCAAACCGGTGGGGCGGGGCGGGGCTATTTTGAACGCCTTGCAGCAGGGCTTTATCAGCCGTATGAATAATGCCATCGTCCACAACGCAGACGACCAGATTGTCGGTTATCCGGGCAATTTTCTGGGTGATATTTACCGGGCACACATCAACCACCAAAAATCCGGCGGCTGGCTGACCGCTATCGTCGCCCGGTCAACACCCTATGCGTATACCGGTTTTCAAATTACCGA
>CAZJQF010000079.1:0-8354 GCA_964547925.1 uncultured Dehalococcoidales bacterium | reverse complement strand
ATTTACCTGTTCCGTTTGAAAGAACATTACGAGCGTCTGCTTTACGGATGCAAAATACTCCGCATCGACCTCCCTTATTCGGTTGATGACTTAAGCAAAATTACCGTCGATGTCGTCAGGAAATGCAACTTTAAAGAAGACATCTATGTCCGGCCTTTGGCTTACAAGAGTTCCGAGACGACGGGTGTCCGCCTGCACAATCTGGATGCTGATTTCCTGGTCTACGCTTTTCCCTGGGGAAAATATATCGATACCGATAAAGCCAAAGTAGCAGTTTCCAGCTGGCGCTTTCCCAAAGAGGTGCCGCGTGCCAAGTTGACCGGTTTATATATCACCAACGCTTTAGCCAAGACCGAAGCTATCGGTAACGGTTTTGATGAAGCTATCATGCTGAATGCCGAAGGCTATGTTGCCGAAGGCAGCGGCGAAAATATCTTTCTCGTGCTTGACGGCAAGCTGGTTACCCCCGGCAGCTTCGACGGCCCGTTAATGGGTATTACCCGTAACACCGTCATTACCCTGGCTAAGAATGAACTGGGTATCGAGACGATCGAACGGCATATCGACCGCGTTGAGCTATTCCATGCTGAAGAGTGCTTCTTAACCGGTACCGCCGCTCATATCACCCCAGTTGGGGAAATCGACCGGCAGAAAGTGGCTGATGGGGAAATCGGGAAGATTACGGCAAAGCTGCAAAAGCTTTACGCTGATGTTATACTCGGTAAAAAGGCTAAATATATGGACTGGTGCACTCCGGTCTATTAATCTATTCCGTCACCGGCCGTGCCTGCAGGGATTTAAGCAGACAGAGGACTTTGCAGCTTTCTTCGAAGGTCGAAGTAATGTCATAAGCTTCTTCGAGAATTTGGCCGATGGCAAAACTGCCGTGGCCGCGTACCATCACGATACGTACGTTTTTAAATGACAGGGCGATATTCTCCGCGTAAGCTCCCGGAACGATTTGGGGCTGACAGCCGATAACCGGCACACAGCCGATTTTTTCCCGTCCGTCATCATCGCTGGGTATAATTTCCCGCTCCGATAATGACAACGCTACGGCATACGGCGGATGAGCATGAACGATGGCTGAAGCGGGCGTATGCTGGTAAATAGCCCGGTGGACGGCCAGTTCCGAAGAGCATAACGGAGTCTGACGGTCGTTTTTAAAAATACCGGTTTCGATGATGTCATTTTCCAGCAGGCTGCCCTTGTTGCTGCCGCGGCGGGTGACAAAAATCCGGTCGCCTATCCTTATGCTCAGATTTCCGCTGAAACCGGAAATAAGCCCGCAGGTAAACAAATCCCGGCCCACTGTCTGGAATGAAGCTAACACCCTTTTATATACCCCTACATCACTTTATACATATCAAGTAATAATTTGCAAATAAATCCCAAATCAGGTCAGACTAAATAACATATTTCGTTTTAATTTTTACCCCCCCGGCGATTTCTGCTGCTTTTTTATCAAAACCGGGACGACCCAACATTCCCTGGATATATTGCTTACCGGATTCAACACCGGGCTGGCCGAAAGGACTGATATTATATAAAGCGCCGGTAAAATAAGTCTGAACTTCAAGCAGGAAAATCAGTTGCCCCACCGTAAACGGATTGAGCTCCGGTAAAGTAAGACTCATGCTGCTCCGGCCTTTTTTCATCAATGCAAATTGAGTTGCCTGAGCTTCGATATTGATAAGTTCTCCCAGGGAATGTCCGCCGAGATGCGCAAATTCCCTTTCTTTTGTTCCGGGAATCGTCATATCAACCGGATGTTTTGCCACCAGCCAGAAAGTGACCGTTTTATCAAAGGGCCCGTCTGCGTAAAGCTGGAGCTGGCTGTGCTGGTCGGTAGCTCCGAGTGCCGCCACGGGAGTCGGTCCGGCATTTACGACGTTACCGTCCAGGTCGTTTTCTCTGCCCAGACTTTCCGCCCAGAGTTGCCGGAACCAGAAAGCCGTTTCAAACAAACCGTCGCAATAAGGCATCGTTACGTTGATATGCAGTCCCTTTTTGGTATCTGCAATATAGTGCAGCACACCGGCTATGTAAGCGGGATTTTCCCAAAAACGGCTTTTGCACTTTTCCGCCATAAAACGGGCCCCGCCAAGCAGTTGCAGGATATCTATACCAAGCATTGCCGCCGGGAATAAACCTACAGGACTTAAGGCCGAAAATCTGCCGCCCAGATTAACCGGTACCGATAAAATTGTATAGCCTTCATTTTGGGCGATTTCCCTTAACGGATTAGGACGGTCGTCGGTTATAACCACAAAATGACCTGCCGCCGCTTTTCCTAATCTGGATTCGAATAGTTTGCGGACTATTAAAAACTGGCTGATGGTCTCGACGGTGTTACCGGATTTCGTTATTACAGCCACGATGGTTTTTGCCGGGTTAATCCGGTCCAAAACCGCCCGGCACGTTAACGGGTCGACGTTATCCAGGAAGAAAACCCGCGGGGCTTTTCTTTTTGATTTCGGCAGAAGATTATGCAGCGGATGGCAGAGCGACCGGAACAGAGCTTTACCGCCGAGGGCGGAACCGCCGATGCCGAGTATTATCAGGTCGTCACAGTTTTTTCGCAGCGCAGAGGCTAACTTTAGAGACTCTCCGGCAATATCCGGATTATAGGGCGCTTTATAAAATTCAAGCTCGCCGTTATCCCGTGCCTTATTTATTTTCTGTTCGATTTTTTTCACAACAGGCATTAACGCATCGATTTCCGCTTGCGTAATACCGTGCTCACGCCCGATAAAATCAGCCATCATCCGGCTGTAGTCCAGCCGGAGACTCATCCCTTTTTGCCAATCGTTTTTCTGCCGTTCCATAATTCACCTTTGAATCCGATGTTATCACCAGACGGGTCAAACGGTCAAATGATATGTTTTTGTTGCATTACCTGCTTGATGCCCTTTAAAATGTTTAGCGGAGAATTGAATGTTTGAAGTATTAACCGATAGATTGAGTAAAGTTTTCAGCTGGCTGAATAATAAAGGCCGGTTGGAAGAAAAAGATGTGGATGACGCCCTCCGCCAGATACGGATGGCTTTATTGGAAGCCGATGTTAATTTTAAAGTCGTGAAAGACTTTATCGCCAAGGTCCGGGAAAAAGCCGTGGGCTCCGCCGTGCTGGAAAGCCTGACGCCCGGCCAGCAAATCATCAAGATTGTTAATGAAGAACTGATTGCGACTCTGGGCGAAACGAGCAAGCTGTCTCAAACTCCGCATCCCCCCTCTGTAATCTTAATGGTGGGTTTGCAGGGCAGCGGTAAAACAACTTCAGCGGCTAAATTGGCTTATCATTTAAAGCACTCCGGCCAGCGGCCGTTACTGGTGGCAGCGGATAACCGCCGTCCCGCCGCTATCGAGCAATTGGTAGCTCTGGGTAAGCAAAACGACCTTCCCGTTTACGCCGAATCTCCTTCGGTCGCCAGCACAACTATTTGTGCCCACGCCATGGAGCGGGCCAAAGAAATCGCCGCGACGTGGGTTATCGTGGATACCGCCGGACGTCTGCATATCGACGAAGAATTGATGGCGGAAATCGTCGAAGTTAAAAAAGTCGTTAACCCGAACGAGGTTTTACTGGTCGTCGATGCGATGACCGGCCAGGATGCCGTACAGGTCGCCGCCGAATTCCACGCCAAAGTCAATCTGACCGGCCTGATTATGACCAAGATGGACGGCGATGCCCGCGGCGGTGCCGCTCTCTCCATCCGCTGGGTCAGCGGCGTACCGATTAAATTTATGGGCATCGGGGAAAAAGTCAGTGCTTTCGAGCCGTTTTATCCCGACCGTCTCGCCTCCCGTATTCTTGGTATGGGCGATATGCTTACGTTCATCGAAAAGGTGGAAAAAACCGTCGATGAAAAGAAAGCTAAAGAAATGGAGAAGAAGGTGCGTAACGCTACCTTCGACCTCGATGATTTTTACCAGCAGCTCAAAGAAATCCGGAAGATGGGACCGTTGAGCCAACTGATGGAAATGCTGCCGGGTGTGAACAAACTGGCCGGACGCGTCTCGGATGACGAGCAGGAAAAGAACCTGAAAAAAATTGAAGCCATTGTTCAATCGATGACGATGGAAGAAAAACAGCATCCGGAAGTAATAAACGGCAGCCGCCGTAAACGTATCGCGAAAGGCAGCGGTACCACACTGCAGGATATCAACCAGTTTCTTAATCAGTTCCAGCAGATGCGCAAGCTGATGAAGAGCGGCATGGGCGGTAAATTCAATAAGAAAATGCTGCAGAATTTCAAGGGATTCAAGTAAAATTTATCGTGTAACGTAGGGGCGGGTTTTGAACCCGCCCGCCTTATTTCATATAAGCGACTGCTCGGTCGCCCTTTTTTTAAAATCCGTCTGTTTTATTTCGGCTGAAAATAATATTCCATTTTCTTCTGGGCCATATATTTCTTGTATTTTAGATTGGCTCTTAAACCGAGACCCAGGAAAACGAGTACCAAAATATGGAAGGCTATACTCAACCAATCCATTATCAGCAGGAATATCAAACCGTCAAGGAAATATAACACCATACCCACTATAAACGCCCAGGTATGCCGTTTTATCGCAAAATATCCCATCGTTATAAAAATCCCGCCCGCAATTATGAATACTACTATCGGCAACACCAGCGACCATCCTAATTCATAAGCCAGACCGGCCGCTAACTCGGTTACTCCCAGACCGATTAGAAAAAACCAGTCCCCGCCGGAAATAACAATAATTGTGTTTATCAAAGACAACCCTACAATCCAGAAAAACCACTGGGCTCCGCTCTTGATGCTTTTTTCTAATTTCGCCTGCTCTAAATCAACTAATACAGGCCCGCCCGGGGATGTGCTATTGGGGATATTACTATTTTGATTCATTTTGCCTCCCAAGTGTTTGACCGTATTAGATACATATTAGCGGTTTTCAGGGAAATGTCAATAAAAAAGGGCGGCCGTTGAAAGCCGCCCTTTTAGCTTCCCTAATATAATATCTATTCGAGATAATCTTTTAATCTGCGGCTGCGGCTCGGATGGCGCAGTTTACGCAGGGCTTTAGCCTCAATCTGGCGGATGCGCTCACGCGTAACACCGAATTCTTTGCCCACTTCTTCCAGCGTGCGGCTCCGGCCGTCTTCCAGCCCGAATCTCAACACCAATACCCGCTGTTCGCGCGGTGTCAGCGTGGAGAGTACTTCATCGATTTGCTCTTTTAAAAGCTGCTTGGTAGCGGCATCGGACGGAGGCAGCGAGTTGCTGTCTTCCACGAAGTCGCCCAACCGGCTGTCCTCTTCCTCACCGATAGGTGATTCCAGAGAAATCGGCAGCTGGGAAACCTTGACGATACCCCTCACTTTATCCGAGGGGATTTCCATCTCTTTACTGATTTCCGAGGAGGTGGGTTCCCGGCCGTATTTCTGGGCCAGATAGCGGCTCACACGAAGCAGCTTATTAATCGTTTCTACCATGTGGACGGGAATACGGATGGTGCGGGCCTGGTCGGCAATAGCCCTTGTAATCGCCTGCCGGATCCACCAGGTAGCGTAAGTACTGAATTTAAAACCGCGGCGGTAATCGAACTTCTCTACCGCCCGGATAAGGCCGATGTTGCCTTCCTGGACTAAGTCCAGCAAAGACATACCCCGCCCGATGTGTTTCTTAGCAATGCTTACCACCAGACGCAGGTTGGCCTCGATAAGGTGACTTTCCGCCCGGTCCGATTCCCTTTTTACCGCCTCGATAAAACCGGTGAACTTGGCTTCTTTAGCCTGGATTTTTCCGATAAAAGCCGGGTCGCTGACCATCTTGGCAACGTCATTGAAAGTAGCCTTATTATCGATAAAGGCAAACACTTCCACCGGCAGCATTTCGATATTTAACGACAGCCGGATAAGGCTCTGTTCGGTATCGATGACCGGCCGGTCTATTTTACCGGCAATGGCATATACAAAAGGCTGGTTGATGCCTGTATCGAGAGTCTCCCGTAATTTCGATTCGTTAATCGAGTCCTTAAACTTTTTAACGGGCTTCTGCCCGATTTGCTCTTGAATCGAATGTATTAAATTTACGCTCTGCACGATTTCCTGGAGCATCGTAACCACGATATCCGTGGCTGACGGCTGGGCGTTATTCTTCTTTACCCAGGCCTGTCTAATGCTATTGATATGTTTACCATGCTCGATGTTTTTTGCCAGGACTTTTTCATCTCCGGCCGTTAGCAAATGCACCCGGCCGATTTCGTGCAAATACATCCTGACCGGGTCGTCGACAACTTCCTGCTGCTCCAGCTCATCAACCGAGACTTCCGCTTCCGCGATTTCAGCCGCCGCTTCCTCTTCTACCTTTTCCAGCTCACTGGGGACTTCTTCCCAGAGACCTTCCGGCCCTTCTATCTCATCGTCCGGCACGCCTTCCAGGTCAGCCGATGTCGGTTCGACTTCGGTAAAATCAGACTCCGCCAGACCTTCTTCTATCGGTTCGTCTTCGACTTCTTTGTCGTCGGACAACCACGCTAAATATTCTTTCTCGTCTTCCATCAATTACCTCTTTTGGTGCAGACCGCGCTGGGTAAATACATCTTTCAGGTTAGCCGGTACATCGATATCCTGCTCGGATAACCGTGACAATTCAGCATCGGTTCCGCCCGATTCCCTCTCCAAAGCTAAAACCTGCGACTTTTTCCTCGCCAGATGGCGCAGGTACTCTTCCTTCAGCCGCAGGCTCAAGTCAGCGTATTTTCTTTCCAGTTGGGTAGCGGGTATTTTTTTCTCCACTAATAATTGAAGATGTTCTTTCATACTAATGTCAAGTTGTTCGTTCAATAATACGAGTTCCGGAGTTTTCTGCCAGGCCAAAAATATTTCCCGGTTTTCACTGTTTTCGAAATATTCCGCCGGCAGTCCGGCCGCCATTTCCTTCAGTTCCGGGTGTTGCACCAGCAGCGAAAGTAAATATTCTTCTACCGGACTTGAAAATGTTGAACGGGATACTTTTTCCGGTTTGGTATCTTTACTTTTGCCGGTTTTCGCCCCGCCCCTGATTTTATTTAATGCCATTTGCATACCGCGGTAGCTGGAACCGGTCATTAACCGCAGTTTTTCCAGATAATGGTCTCGCCTGACATCATTATTTATGTCCGCAATGACCGGCAACAGTTTATCCTCGACTGCGGTTTTATTCTTTACCTTGCTTAAATCCAACCCGGCGGTAGTGGTATTAATTAAAAATTCCACGACCGGAATGGCTGCCGCCACCAGCTTCTGCCAGACGGCCGCGTCCTCTTTCACCACTTCGTCCGGGTCTTTCCCCTCCGGTAAAAGAATTACTTTGACCTCGTTGTTAAGCAGGTTTTCGTACTGCACCGTCCGCAGCATCGCTTCTTCCCCGGCAGCATCCGCATCCATCGCCAGAGCAATATTGGGCGTCAGCCTCTTAACTGTGCTGATTTGCCTTTCGGTAATCGAAGTTCCCATGGAAGCAATAACATTATGAAACCCGTACTGGTGGGGAATAATTACGTCTAAATAGCCTTCTACGAATATGGCTAAATCTTCTTTTCTGATTGCTTCGGCGGCGTTATTTATACCGTAAAGACTGCCGCTCTTGTCAAATACCGGCGTCTGCGGCGAGTTGATGTACTTGGGCAACGAATCGTCCAGCACCCTCGCCCCGAACCCGGTAACATTTCCCCTGATATCACAAATGGGAAACATAATCTTGTGGCGGAAGCGGTCGTAAGTCTTATTACCGGTATCGGATTTATTAATCAATCCGGCCTGCAGCAGTTCTTTTTCAGTGTAACCTTTTTCCGTCAAATATTTTTTTAATACTTCCCAGTCGTTAGGAGCATACCCAAGCTGGAATTTGGTCATTGTTTCCTCAGTTACCCCCCGCCCGGCCAGATAATCGAAAGCCGGTTTAGCCGCCTGTGTCTTCAACAGGTTGTGATAATAATCTGCCGCAGCACGGTTAATCTGGTAGAGCCGTTCTTTTTCATCCTTTTCACCTTCACGTTCGTGATAATCCGGTATCACAACACCGGCCCGTTCCGCCAGATAGCGCAGGGCTTCCGGAAATTCAATGCCCTGTTTTTTCATAATAAAAGAAAAAACATCGCCGCCGGTGTTACAGGCGCCGAAACAGTGCCAGCTCTGCTGGTCGGGGTAGACGAAAAACGAAGGGGTCTTTTCCGTGTGGAAAGGGCATAAACCGCGAAAAGTTTTTCCCGCTTTGGTTAGTTTGGTGAACTGCCCGATGACCTCAACGATGTCCGTCCGCTGCTTAACATCTTCAATAACGCTCATATACGTGCCAATAAATGATATTTCAAATCCGTCAATAGTGCAAGGATAAATCAAAAAT
>CAZJQF010000078.1:6644-8520 GCA_964547925.1 uncultured Dehalococcoidales bacterium | reverse complement strand
CAAATTCCCGGCTGAAGAAGAGGCTGAGAGCACACTTCACTTCTCTGATCTCGGTGTCACCGGCGTAGACTAGCCGATTTTCAGTTCATAATCCGATAGTAAAAAGGAGTCTCCAGCAATTGCTGGAGACTCCTTTTTACTGCATAATCTCAAACTTCATTCTATATTACATGGAATTACTTTATTTTGTTTAAATTTCAAATATCCAAACAATAAAGAATTAACGTTAGTCCCTGTCCCATCTTAATTTAACTGCAGGTTATTGACAGCAAAACAGTAGTATGTTACGATAGGCCAATCAGTTAGTATTTTTTAATTATTATATATTGTTTACTATTAATTATCTTAAATTAATATATATAATATACTATTATAACGAGTAATTAACCCGAGTCCTCCTCTACTTATCGAGTGAAACAGAATGTCTCTGATTTAATAAGAAAATAATGAAGGAGGGTTTCGTGAAAAAACAACTGGTTTTTGCTCTGTTGTCTATTCTGCTCATATTGGTAATAGTACTCGCCGGCTGCGGAACTAAGACCACAACTACCACGACCATCACAACCACTACTTCCAAAACAACGACGACGACTCAAACTCCGCTTAAAACACTCAAATTCGGGGCACTGCTGAACTTAAGTAATGCCCAATACCTCCAGGGCCAAAAATGGTTTAACCTTTACGCCAAGCTGGTTAACGACGCCGGAGGATGGAAAATCGGAAATGACACTTACCGGATTGAATTTGTTATTTATGATATTCAATCCGGAGCTGCAGCTGCTAAAGACGCCCTGACCAGACTGGTATTACAGGATGGAGTTAAATACGTCTTCGGCGGGACGGGGTCTTCCGCGGTAGATGCTACGGTTACCGAACCCAACCACGTAATAGTTGTCGGCAACGATTTTACCAACGATTCTTCTAAACCTGAAATCCAATACTATTACACTACAGGTAATTTCTTCGCCAACGCTACGGTTTATAAAGTCGCCAAAGATATGATGAATAGAGGCATCAAAAACTACGTCTCCGTCAAGCCGGATACTCAATTGGGACATTTTGTCGATTTTCAGATCGATGCCGGCTGGAATATCGCCAGCGGTGGTACCGTTACAAAATTAGACACCGTTTGGGTTGACCCCGGTACGGTAGATTTCGGCCCGGTAGCGACCAAGATTATGAGCTATAACCCTGATTGTGCCGACTTGATTTATGTCGGTATGATTCCCAATTCTGTTCCGCAAGTTTACCGGGCTTTAGCCGATGCCGGTTTTAAAGGTACAATATTACCCGGTATCGCCTCGGTAAATGATGTGGCGAACCTGGCCACCATGGTCGGAAATGAATTCATCGAGGGCGGTGAAGTCTTCTCTCAGGATCCTACCGATTATCAGAAAGACCCACGGATGTTATCTTACTTCGATGCGTATACTAAAGAATACGGCAAGATGGAATATGATAACACCAGCGCCCTTATGGGCGTACTCTTAATCGAGGATGCCATGAATGCGACTAAGAGTATCGATGTTGAAGTTATCAAAGCCTATCTCGATAATATGGACCACCCGGTGAGGAACCCGATGGGGTGGACCGGAATGTTTGCCAGACCGGAACTGGGCAACTTCCGGACAATCTGCGGTGCACCCAGTCATCCGATAGCCAGAATAACCGACGGGGTACTGAAAAACGTCTCTGTAGTCACGCAGAAAGAACAATACCTGTTCTCAATTATGTCCAATAACATCATGGTTCCTAATATGATCGATACCTATAAGGCCTACTGGAATGAATACGGCTATCCGACGAACTTCCCGGAGGAAGAAGAAGCAAACACCACACTTCATTTCTCCGACCTCGGCATAACCGGCGTGGACTA
>CAZJQF010000078.1:0-6544 GCA_964547925.1 uncultured Dehalococcoidales bacterium | reverse complement strand
CTTCGTTATTCCGTAATATCTTCCATTCGCTGCGCGTCAGTTCCATCATCATAAAATTGTGGTTGTCCCTGATTAAGTTGTTATAAGGAACAAAACCACATTTTTTAAAGCACTTTTGGGCCCGGATATTCCAGTCCAGCGTTTTTAAATACAAGCGGTTGAAATGAGTCTGTTCGAAGATGTATTTCACCAAGTTTTTTATAGTATCCGCACCGTAGCCTTTACTCCAGTAGTCGCGGTTGCCGATCATAATACCGACTTCCGTTTCACCGCGGCGGACGTCGATATTATAATAAGAGCAATTACCGATATGCTCGCCGTCCAGCGTATCGACACCGTAGCGACGACGGGTCAGCGAGGGATAACGCAACTCAGCGGTATACTCCGTCAGAAACTGGGAAAAGCTCATATTTAACGGCTGGGCGGCATCCAGTTGGGACAATTCCAAATCACGGCACCATTGATAATCATCCCGGGCATCTGAGAGTCGTTTTTCGCGTATTTTAACTTTTTCGCCGTTAATCACGTTTTACACCTGCGAAAATCAGTCTTCTTCCTCATCATCCTCGGGTTCCTGTCCCTGTTCCCAAATCGGTTCGGTAAAATAGCTGATGTACTCCCCCATCGCTTCGGCTACCATCTGTTTCATCTTTTCCTGGGTTTCCGCAGCGAGTTCTTCCATTTCGGACATATCGATTTTAATTTCCAGCATCATGGTCAGGGCTTCCAATACCGAAAGTGCCGCCATCGGGTTTTGCACTCTGGTGGCATACATCGGGACTTCACCGAGTAAACAGATGCCATCGACTTTTCGTTCTTTGGCAATACCAAGCATTAAGCCATTCAAACCGGCAATCTGTAAATTACCGCCCTGTATCAAATCCAACTGACGCAATTCCTTAGTGAGGGTTTTTGTCGTTCCGACTCCCCACACGCGGGGTCGTTCGGTATGATGAATATGAGTTAAAGCAGCCGCCAGCGTGTAAACCCGCTTGACTTTAAATTTTAACCCGACATCCAAGACAACATTTGCCAGCTCATAATTCTGGGTCAACGGCTGGTCGTCACCGATAAAAAGGATTAGATCGTTCGCTCCCTTTTTATTTTTCCAGTAGTAGAATTTACTCTGGGGGAATTGAGGCGCTTCGATGATATTCTCTTTTACGATGACACCGATAGGATTAAAGAAATGAGACGGCTCGATTTCCGCCAGCCGCTTGAAATTAAGCTGTTTTCTTAGATAATTCGCGACGATAACCGCAACATTGCCGATACCCGGCCAAACGGCAAGCATGGCCGGTGAATTTAGCTGAGGACGTGCGTAATAACGGACTATTCCTTTAACCATAATGTTATTCCTTGAGCAACCGTTATCATTAATACTTACAAATATTTTACCAGATTTTAATTACCGGTTACTTACTGGCTACGGAAACCGACGGGAAATAGAAATGCGGAGTCTGCAAGAAACCGCCGACCCACCGGGCTTCTTTCCCCAGTGTAATATTTTTAAATAGCTGATAAACATTCCCGGAAACCATCGTGTCTTTAACACGGCCGACGATACGCCCGTTCTCAACTTTATAGCCGAGTAAGACGTTACCGCTGAAATCGCCGCCGAGAACATTACCCTGCTCGGCGCCCATCAACTGTTCGATAACCAGTCCTTCTTTCATATCCCGAAGCATATCCCCAAACGATACAGCACCGGGAGCGATGATGAAAGCACTGGGCGACGGCGACGGCAATCCGCGGCCGCGGTCTGCACTGCCGGTACTTTCCTTACCGGCTAAAGCAGCCGTCTGTAAATCATAAAGGAAATTGGCCACTACACCCTTATCGATTAAGGGAATACGGCGGCTTGGGATACCCTCGTCGTCACAGGGACGGCTGTCCGGACGAAAAGCCACCGTAGCGTCATCCCACAAGGAAAATTTAGTATCGAAAACGGTCTCCCCCAAACGCTTGCCTATCGGTGAGGCACCTTCCAGAACCATCTTACCGTTGAAAGCCGCGATAAGCGGCGAAATGATACCGTTGGCAACCCCGTTCGGCGTAAATATGACAGGCATCATTTTCGTAGCTACTGCAGCCTGCGTTTTCGCCAGTTCAAGCTGGCGTAAAGTGTCCCCGACGACCCTCGTAATATCCGTAACCGGATGGCAGGAGCTTTCGCCCTCGCCGACAAATAACATATCGGTACCGTGAATGACGGTGCCCTCGACCCCGATTGAATAAACCGTTTTACTGAATTTAGCCTGTCCGCCGCGGGAATTCATTAACTCGACGGTGATAATACCGCGTCCCACTCCCGCCTGGCAGATAATTTCCGGCGTATCTTTGATTAACGGAGCGATTAACTCTTCACCGGTTTTTATCATTTGCTCAGGGGTTACTTCAGTCACTTTATTATCATAGATATCAACTTTAGGAAACTTTGTAAACGACGGAAGTTCGAACTTAGCCGGCATACCGAACTCAGCGGTTTCCACGGCCATCGCTACCAAATCACTATCTTTATTTTCTCCGGAAGACAGGGCATAACCGATACGGCCGTTTTTAATCAGACGCAAGGCAATCGTGGTACTCTGCTTACCTTCGACATGCTTTAAGCGGTTGGTCTCGAATTGGACGGAGGTTTCCTCGACGGCAGTAGTGAATACCTCTGCGGCTTCAGCAACTTTTTTAGCCCGGGCGAGAATATCTTCCACTAGCGGCCTCCCACGAGACATTTGCGGATGCGGATGTGCGGGCTGCCGTTGGAAACCGGCAGGGGTGATTGGCCGCTTTTACCGCAGCCGCCGCCCTGGTTCATATCCAGGTCGTTACCGATGGCATCAATATTATGTAATGTAGTAAACACATTACCGGTAAGCACTACCGGCCGCAAAGCTTCCGCCACTTTGCCGTTACGAATCATATAGGCTTCCCCGGAGGAAAAAGTAAACATCTCCATACTGGTGGTACCGCCGTACCAGTTTTTTACGTAAACGCCTTCTTTGATATCCGCAATCATTTCCCCAAAAGTGGTTTTACCGGGTTCGATATAGGTATTGGTCATCCTGACGATGGGCGGATAACGGTAAGTAATCGCCCGGGCATTTCCGGTAGGTTTCTCCCCCATCTTGGCCGCGGTTTCGCGGGAATGCAGCCGGCCGACCAGCACGCCTTCTTTAATCAAATAAGTCTTGGTCGCCGGAGTTCCTTCATCATCGTACTTATAGCTGCCGCGTAATCCGGGCACCGCCGCACCGTCAACGATATTCAGAATCGGCGGGCCGAATTGCTTACCCAGCGTCATAATTTCCCGCATCCGGTCGTTCTCATAAACAAAATCCGATTCGGATAAATGTCCGAAAGCCTCATGGACAAAAACCCCAGCTAAAATCGGGTCTAAAACCACAGTATATTCACCGCCTTTAATATGGGGAGCGGAGAGTAAGGTAACGGCCTGCTGACCGATTTTCTCGATTTCAGTATGTTGATTCCGCATGAAGGAAAAATCACCGGAGCTACCGGTGCTGATACCGGCCTGCTGGACTTCTCCGTTATCCGCGGCAATCGCGGATACACGCAGTGTAACGTTCTTCTTTTCCTGTTCGATAAAACTGCCGGAGGAACTTAGAAATACACTGTTCTTCCGGCTGTCCGCATAACCGATAACCGAGGTCTGTAATTTTGGTGTACGCCACAAAATTTCATTATATTCATCGAGGATTTGCTTCTTTTCGGCAAGCGGAATCTGCACGGGGTCCTGCTCAACCTCGCTCATGACTTTATCGGTAACAGGTTCAACCGGAGCCAGATTGCTCTCTTTTTCCGCCGCAAGCTGAGCCTGACGGACAGCCATTTCGACGCGTCCGGCCAAATCATCGAAGCTGTTGAAGCTGATAAAGCCCCAGCCGCCTTTGACCAACGCCCGGACGTTACCGCCTACCGAGACATTGCGACCGATTGATTCGAGTGTTTTACCGCGGTAGGATATGAAACTGCTCCGGCCTTCTTCCAAATGGGCTTCGACATAATCAGCCGGGGTTTTTTTAATTAGCGCCGCCAGTTTTTGGCCGACAGATGTAATATCAGACACTTAATTTCTCCTGTCGATTAAAGTTTACCAGACCAGCACAGGGATATGTCAATTGCACAGACGCAGACAAATAAGTCGCTCCGTCTTTACCGCCTCTGTTATAATTTGTTTATGGGATATAAATTACTCGTTCTCGATATTGACGGAACGATTATCAACAAGAACGGAGTCATTTCCGCCGCAGATAAAAAGGCTCTGAAACAAGCCGCTGAAGCGGGTGTTACCGTCTCGCTTTGCACGGGCCGGGCACCGCAGGGTTGCCGTAAGCTATTGAATGAACTGGCTCTGGACGGTTATCATACATTTCACGACGGGGCTCAGGTTTTTAATCCGGAGGACGGTCATTCACTCTTCAACCAGCCGCTGAAGCGTGAGATAATCCGGCAGCTACTCGATTGGGCCCACCCAAGGGAACTGGACATCGAGCTTTATTCCGATACGGCTTATTACAGCGAAAGGGAAAACTGGGCGACACAAGCCCACCGCGATTACTTCGATATTATTCCGGTAATTACCAAATACGACGGTATACTAAAAAAAGAAGATATCATCAAGATGCAGACAGTCGTTAAAAACCGCTTCGAAGCCGAAAAAGTGGCGGGATTACGGAAGGAATTTAGCGGCCAATGCCATTTCAGTCCGGTAACCTCGCCGTCGTTCCCGGATATCGATTTCGTCAACATCTTGTCGCCGGAAGTATCTAAAGGCAAAGCTATAATTATGCTGGCCGCTCATCTCGGCATTAAGAAAGAGGAAATCATGGCGATGGGCGACGGACTTAATGATATTCCTTTAATCACCACGGCAGGACTTGGTATCGCGATGGGCACCGCCCCTGACGAACTTAAAAAGAAGGCTAAATTCGTCACCGCCAGCGTCGAGGATAACGGCGTGGCGGAAGCGGTTAAAAAGTTTATTTTATAACTAAATGAGGCAGCTATGACCGGTCCTTTAGCGGGAATCAAGGTACTCGATTTAACCCAGGTACTATTCGGCCCATTCACCACGATGCTTCTCAGTGATATGGGAGCCGAGGTTATCAAAATCGAAAGGCCGGAGTACGGCGACCTTGCCCGGGGGAACGGACCTTTCATTAATGATACGAGCACCTATTTTGCCAGTCTGAACCGCGGCAAAAAAAGTATAACTCTGGATGTAAGCAAAAAAGAGGGCCGGGTGCTCTTTTTCAAGCTGACCCAACAGGTTGATGTTCTCGTGGAAACTTTAACGCCGAAAGCCGTCGATGAACTCGGTATTGGCTACGAGAAAGTCAAAAAACATAATCCGGCGATTATTTACGCCGCCGGCTCGGGCTTCGGTTTAAACGCACCGGATAAAGATAAGCCGGCTTTCGATGTCATTATTCAGGCGATGGGGGGTGTGATGAGCATCACCGGCGAAGAAAACGGCCCCCCGATTCGCCCCGGAGTGTCTTACGGCGATATCACCGCCGCACTGTTTATGTGCATCGCCATTCTGGCGGCTATACGGGAACGCGATAAAACCGGCAAAGGACAACTTATCGATATCAGTATGCTCGATTGCCAGGCGGCGGTGCTGGAAAACGCCTTTGTCCGGTATCTGAATACCGGCGAAATTCCCCAGCCGCTGGGCACCAGGCATCCGGTGATTACACCGTTTCAACTATTCCAGACGAAAGACAATTATGTCGCCGTTGCCCTCCGCGGCGGTGTAAAAAACCAGTGGCCGTTGTTCTGTACGGCTATCGACCGTATCGATTTAATCGATGACCCCCGGTTTGCCGACGGCTGGCAGCGTACCCTCAACTACAAGATACTGGAACCGATTCTCAAGAGAGTGATGAAGACGAAAACCACCGCCGAATGGATAAAAGAACTGGAGCAACTGGGTATTCCCTGCGGGCCTTTAAATACTATCCCTCAAGCGGCGGAGGAACCCCATCTCCAAAACCGCAATATGTTCCTGGATATCACGGATTCGAAAGGGCAAACCATTAAGGTTGTTAATAATCCGTTGAAATTCTCCCGGACGCCCGCTTCTCCGCAACGGGGAGCCCCCGAACTGGGCGAGCATACGGAGCAGATACTACGCAAGTTATTAGGAATGTCGCCGGACGCAATTACCCGCCTGCGGGAGAAAAAAGTTATCTAATAATTACAATAATCTTTAGAGGCTCTTCAAATATTTCCTCGCGAAACGCACGGCTTTCTCCGGTTCGCTCTGGCTCAATAATCCGACCGCGTACATTATATAATTTTTATCCAGATAAAACTGCGGCTTTTTAGGTTTTAAAATAGACGGGTTAGCTTCTTTATAGAGTGCTTCTTTTAGAATTTCCAGCGGATTTTCCGCAAAAGCCAGCGCGCCGCCGGTACCGATAACACAGCCTATGCCGGTAAGGTCTTTGCCGCGCTGGATGAACAACCGCCCGGTAGGCCCGTAAGTCTCTTCGATTTTCCCGGCGTGCCGGTTTAC
>CAZJQF010000077.1:0-8573 GCA_964547925.1 uncultured Dehalococcoidales bacterium | reverse complement strand
GTTAAAACACCGTCTTTAAATATTGAACAGCAATGTGGCGTAAGTCGGCATGGGCCAGTATTCGGCTCCAACCATGGTTTCAAGCGTATCGACATCCGTCCGCAAGTCACTCATAACCTTGAAGACAAGGTCTCGATAAGCTATCGCCTGGGCCTTTGTATCGCCGTGCAAGCCGGCCGCGGTCTTGAGGTTCTTCTCAAGCTTGGTAAGATTGGCATAAAATGACTTCATCGTTGAGCTCAGCTTGTCAAACAAGGCTTTTTCTACATCCGTATTGCCGTCAATAGCTTGAACGCTGCTGATCGAAGATGCCAAATCCGCTTTATATCCCGTAACAGCGGGTAGAATCTGACGCCGGGACATCTCTATCATGGTCAGAGCTTCAATATTAACCGTCTTGATATAGATCTCATAATTGATTTCGCTGCGAGATTCCATTTCCACACGGGACAAAACCCCGTGTTTTTCCATTACGGCAAGGTTCTTTTCTTTACGTATCATGGCAATCGCATCGACCGTGTTTTGGATATTCGGCAGGCCGCGTTTATTAGCTTCAGCCACCCATTCTTCCGAATAATTATTACCGTTAAAAATAACCCTCTTATGTTTTTGGATAGTTTCTAATATAATCAGGTTAATTTCTTTCTGGACGTTGCCGGCTTTTTCGAGTCTATCCGCAAACCGGCAAAGGCTCTCGGCAACGATGGTGTTTAGGACAAAATTGGCTCCGGCGATAGATTGCATAGAACCGACCATACGGAACTCAAATTTATTTCCGGTAAAGGCAAACGGTGAGGTACGGTTACGGTCGGTAGTATCTTTAGGCAATGAGGGAAGGGTGCTGGCTCCAAGGCTCATAACGCCGCTCGTTTTGCTCTTAGTAGCACCGCCCGCTTCAATCTGAGAAAGAATATCGGTCAACTGGTCGCCAAGGAAAATAGAAATAATTGCCGGCGGAGCTTCGTTAGCGCCCAAACGATGGTCGTTGCCCGGACTCGCAGCAGAAACACGCAACAGGTCTGCGTACTCATCAATGGCTTTCATTATTGCACTCAGGAAAAGCAGGAACTGCATATTCTCATGCGGGGTTTTACCGGGTTCAAGCAGGTTCTGCCCGTCATCAGTCGACATAGACCAATTATTATGTTTTCCGGACCCGTTTATACCTGCGAAAGGCTTTTCATGGAGCAAGCAGACCAGCCCGTGGCGCAAAGCAACCTTTCTCATAGTCTCCATCGTCAGTTGATTATGATCGGTGGCAATATTGGTGGTTGTAAAAATAGGAGCCAGTTCATGCTGGGCTGGAGCCACTTCGTTGTGCTTAGTCTTAGCTGCTATGCCCAACTTCCACAGCTCAATATCCAGCTCACACATGAATGCTGCGATACGGTCTTTAAGTTGACCGAAATAATGATCTTCCAGTTCCTGCCCCTTTGGAGGTTTGGCTCCGAAAAGTGTGCGGCCGGTAAGAACAAGGTCCAGGCGCTGGTCGAATAATTTTTTATCGATAATAAAATATTCTTGTTCAGGCCCAACCGTAGTGGTGACTCGCTTTGTGGTTTTGTTGCCCAGAATGCGTAGAATCCGTAGTGCCTGACGGTTCAAAGCATCCATTGACCGCAGCAGTGGGGTCTTTTTGTCGAGTGCTTCACCGGTATAAGAAGCGAAGGCAGTAGGGATATATAAACTTTTATCCTTCACAAAAGCCGGCGATGTGCAGTCCCAGGCAGTGTATCCGCGGGCTTCGAAGGTAGCACGCAAACCACCGGACGGAAAAGACGAAGCATCCGGTTCGCCCTTGATGAGCTCCTTACCGGAGAACTCCATGATAATACGTCCGTCTGGGGTTGGTGAGATAAAAGAGTCATGCTTTTCAGCGGTGATACCAGTCATGGGCTGGAACCAATGAGTGAAATGGGTGGCACCTTTAGCAATGGCCCAATCCTTCATCACAGAGGCCACAACTTCCGCAACTTGCGGGTCGAGCGGCAATCCATCCTCAATCGTTTGTCTGAAGGATTTATAGATCTCCTTCGGCAAGCTCTTACGCATGACCGAATCATTGAAAACATTACTCCCGTAAATGTCTGCTGTGGAGATTATTTCGTTTGCACTTGAATTTGACACTTAAACATGTCCTCCTAATACCCTATATTCTGTATTTGCTACCGGCACAGACTAATAATTCACAAAGCTATTGATTTTAACCAAGCTGTTACTCTACTTTTTTATAATATCATCGAATTGTTACAAACATATTACATAATTGAGAATCTTTAAACTTAGATTCAAATTATTTAAACTTGCCCGTCACAAACAACGCCGTTAACCACTAATTGATATCCGGGGGTTAACTAATAAATAAATCTGTAATATAATAGAACTCAATAATTACTGAAAGGAGTTATTTATGCCGGTAACTTATGATTTTAGAAAACTCAGCCGTGAAGATGAGTTGGAAATGAGGAAATACTGGGCGGCTATGCCTCCGATGCAGAATATTAATTTCGGGGACGGTGATTTCGTTATGCCGCAATTCCCGCCGATACCGGTCCCGCCGGGGGTATCCAAAGAATCCGTGACGCTTAACGGGGTAAATGGCTTGCGGATTTACAGTAAGAAAGAAGCCAGAGACGGCATAATCATGTATATCCACGGCGGCGGTTATATCTGGGGCTCCGCAGAAGACGGGACGATTATTCTTTTCGAGGCTAAAAAAAGGTTTAATATCGATAGTTTTTCGGTAGACTATACGCTTGCCCCGAAAAAACAATTTCCCACGCAGCTTAATGAATGTCTGGCTTTTTATAAAGGTCTGCTGGCGATGGGATACAAAAAAATTGCTTTGCTCGGGGAATCGGCGGGCGGGAATATGTGTCTGACGTTAACTTTAAAGCTGAAGGAAGAAAAAATACCGCTGCCGGCGGCGGTAGTTTGTATCTCCGGGCTAATCGACTATACCTTTGCCGGTGGTAAAGAAATTAATGATTTTCTGGCCGGGGGAATCGGATTTATGGCCGAGCAGTACGCCGGCAAACAGGACTTAAAGAATCCCCTGATTTCGCCCACTTACGGTGATTATAAAGGCTTTCCGCCGCTTCTATTGCAGGCCGGGACGCTGGAGAGCTTTTCCACCGATGCCAAATATCTGGCGAAGAAAATCGAATCGACCGATTGCCAGTGTGTATTGAGTATCTGGGAAGGGGCGGGGCATGCTTTCAGCGGCGGACACGAGGATAATCCGGTCAGCCGGGGTGGCATGACGCAGGCGTTGGAGTTTGCGAAAAAGTATTTGAAGTAGTCAGAAGACAGAATTCAGAAGATTAAAAAGAGAGGGCGGGAAAATTTCCCGCCCTCTTTGAATATATAAGATTATTTGCTGGTGGGTTTCGCTTCGCTGCACCCACCCTACACTATTATTGATGTATTATTTTTCCGGAGCGATGACCTTAGCAGCATCCGCGAAACGTTTGGCGATATCGCCAAGCTGGTTTTGCCGTCCGAACAGTTTGCCGTAATGGCTGCCCAGCCACTGCAGATGATGGTCGACCGCTTCTTCGGTAAACCGCGGGAAGGCGGCATCTTTCTTATTCCATTTTACCTTGAACTTGCCGTTATTAGCCGTAACCTCGCCGCGGACGTAACAGACCGGGCAGGCGATGTGCGGCAGGTCTTTGGGGATAACGACAACATTCGTATGGCAAACGGGGCATTCGACGCCGTAACTCTCGCCGACGTACTTCACCTTTTCGACAGGCATTTCCATAGCCATAGCAATATTCCGGCCGAGTTTTTTAGCCCGTTCGATAGCGGCTTCGAAAACGCCCGGAATGTCTCTTTTTTGCGGCCATTGTTTGAATAACTCCTCATAGGTCAGGTCGAGGATTCTTAACTCGGAAATGTGTTTGGCGGTCATCTTTTTATCCTGCAGCCAGAGGTTCCATTCCTCCAGCGAGCAGAAGTTGGCCTGGAACTGGTCCACGAGTTTACAGACGTGCTGTAAGAAGATATTAGCCATCGGTAAATTAAAGCTGGTCCAGGCATCATAACCGCCGCCGCCGACGCCGATGATACCCCCGACACGGGTCCTCCCCAATACGTCCATATCTTTCTGGAAAATATGGTTCATTCGCTCGTGAATACACATGAAGTAGCCGTTCGCCCGGATATGGTAGCAGGGTACGGCGATAATTAAAGCGGAGTCTCCGACGCAGGTTTTTTCCAGAATCCAGTCTACGTCGTCTTTGAGGATGCATTTATGAGTTGTCGCACAGGCGTTACAACCGGTACAGGGTAAAACTTTCAAAGACATTGCCCGGATGATTTCCGTTTCCACCCCGAGTTCCGCCGCCCCCGCCGCCGCAGCTCTTAAAAGAGTCTCGCTGTTGCCGTTTTTTCTACCGCAGGAGAGTCCGATAATTTTTTTCTTTTTCATGCATCCTCCTTATTTAAAAGTACCGCTTAATTATTTAGCTGTACTTTTTTTACTTTTGCTGGGTGGTTTCAGAGGAGTCAGGTAGGACTGGTATTTTTTAGCTTTTTCCGGTACTTCAGCAGCGCGGGGTTCCTGTTCTTTCATGACACTCAGGACTTCCATAGTGTGGTCCAGTATCCCCTGGGTGGTTAACCTGGCATGAGCTATTTGTTCTTCGCTGAAGTCCACGGATATTTTGCCGTTTTCAATCTTAAGCGTACCGCTGATACCACAAATAGGGCACTCTACCGGGTTTTTATCGGTCACCGTAAGCAGGTTACAGTGGCAGACGGGGCAAATTCCGCCGGGATCACCGGCCCATTTTATTTTTTCATCCGGTTTACCCATTTGTTTGGCGACGTTACGCCCCAGCTGTCTTGCTCTGGCGATAGTTTCATCGAGAATGACTACCATACCCAGGTGCGGCATCGGTTGAGCCTTAAGAACCTGTATCTGGTCTACAATACGGATATTGGGCGGGAAAGCAGGGAAGTGCAATAAGGGCAGTCCGAAGGAAGTCCAGTTTAACGTAGAAGCTCCTCCGTCCGAGATATAACCGCCGACCCGGGGTTTAAGGGCTCTCTCATCGTAGTACAATTTTTCACCGGTTACCGGGTCGATACCACCGGTCTTTTTACGGTCTTTATGCAAAGAAGGGTCGGCCTGCCCGCCGATGACACGGTCGGCGATGGCTTTAAGGTAACCCGGAGGCGTCAATCCGTAAATCGGTGCCCCGAGGATAACTCCATCGCTTTCCATAAGTTTGTCGTAAACGAAAGCGGCATCGTCTTTAATGACACAGGCGGCAAGTCCGCCCTTGATGACCTTACATTCTTTACAGAACAAACAGTTTTCGATTTCCAGGTCCAGCATACGCAGGAGTTCCACTTCGATGCCGAGTTCCTCAGCACCCATCAAAGCTTCTTTTACCAGGATTTCGGTATTACCGTTCCTTCTACCGCAAGAAATACCAAGAAGTTTCACTAACACATCCTCCAAAAAACATTAACCAATACTAAATATTATACCCTACATTTAGTATTATTTGTCGAGTTTAAGCTGCTATTCTATTTGGAGAAGGTGCGATTTTATAAAATATTCATTGCGGCCATAAAGCCTTCGGAGACGGCTTCGTAAACTTTTGCTCCGCGGACGCAATCCCCGATTTCAGTGACTGTTGCCGTACCGGCTGCGGCTTTTAGTTTTTCAACCTCTTCGCGTTTCGCTTTCATACCCAGTGAAAAAACAACCATATCGCCCTTGATTTCTTCAGGATTCCCGCCGCATTCGATTTTTACTCCGGCAGGCGTAATATCCATACATTTAGCACCGGTTCGGACCGTGATACTTTTCCGCTTTTTGATATTGTCCATTAGAGAGGCGATAGCCATACCGCCGGCTTCCGAAGCGATTTCATCCAGCATTTCCACGATGGTTACCTGACTGCCTTTTTCCGCCAGGTCTATGGCCGTTTCACAGCCGGCCAGTCCGCCGCCTACCATAATGACATTTTTGGCGGCTTTGAAGCCCGGTTTATAAACATCGAGCACCGGGATGGCTTTTTCGATACCCGGAATACCGGGTTTAACCGGCGCGGCACCGACGGCCAGGATTAAAACATCCGGTTTAAATTCACTGATAAATTCCGGTGTAGCCGCAGTCTTAAGCATAACACTGATTTTTCGTTTGCCGACTTCACGGACTAATAAATCCTTGAAATTCTTCAGGTCGACCTTAAATGCATCGGTATCGGTGAAGTGCAGAATACCGCCGAGTGAATTATCCTTTTCCACCAGAGTTACCTGATGGCCGCGGTCAAAGGCGGTAATCGCTGCCTGCATACCGCCGGCACCGCCGCCGATAACCAGGACTTTACGGGAGGCTGCCGGTTTCGGTATAGCGTCGATGATAATTTCCTTATTCGCCCGCGGGTTAATCGTGCAGTGCTCTACTCCGTCCAGCATTCCGCCCGGGGAGAACATCGGCGGAGGCCCGGCCGGTTTTCCTTTTGGAGGAGGTCCGGGCATTTTCCCGGCGCCGTAGCAGTGATAACAGCGCAGACAACGTTTGATTTCATCTGCCCGGCCGGTTCTGGCTTTGTTAGCGAATTCCGGGTCGGCAATGCACTGCCGGCCGAGAGAAACAAAGTCGACCTTACCTTCGCCGATAATTTTATCTGCGAATTCGGGGCTGTTGATGCCGCCGACTACGGTAACGGGAACTTTAGTACTCTTCTTTATGAGAGCCGCACGTTCGACATTAATGCCGTGAACATCGTAATGAGAGGAAAATTCCTGTGTTTCATAACCTTTGGATTTAAAGCCGGAGGAGATATGAAGGATATCAACGATGCCGTTGAGTGTACCGGCAAACTCGGCTGTCTGTTCGGCAGTGGTACCGCCTTCGACCATATCGGCACCGTTAATGCGAAGTTCGACGATGAAATTCGGCCCGAGATTCTTTTTAATGTCGCCCAGGATTTCGCGAGGGAAGCGGCCTCTGTTGTAGATGTTCCCGCCGTACTCATCGGTACGTTGATTCATGGAAGGGGAAAGGAACTGGGTGAAAAGGAAGCCATGCCCGCCGTGAATCAGGACGCCATCGAATCCGGCGGCTTGCATATACTGGGCACAGGTAACGAAATCGTTACGTACTTTTTGCATTTTCTGAGCGTCGAAGGCTTCGACGGTAACGCCGTCGGGCCGGACGAAACCCATCGGGCCCCAGGGGTTCACTCTTTCACCGAAAGCAAGCGGCCGTTTATCATGCCCGGCGTGGAAGATTTCAATCAGGGCATTAGTATTATGCTTTTTTATCGTTTCGGCCAGTGCCCGGTATTTATCGAAAATCCATCCTTTAGGCTGGGTATAGTCGGTAACCATATCGGGGAAAAGGGCATCCGGGGCGTCGGAGGAATTAATAGGGGTCTCACCGACCACTACCTCTGCCAGACCGCCTTTCGCCCGGTCATCGAATATTTTCAACATCCGGTCGGAGGAATCCTTACCGAGGATATACCATCCGAAAAGCATCGGGGAACTGAGCATCCGGTTGGGATATTTATGACCGGCAATGGTTATCGGGGTAAATAGATTCGGGAAATACTGTGTGCCATCAGACATTTTTTGTTCTCCTTAAAAGATATTTAATGTTAACGATAGATATAATCACCGGCCCGGTATTTAGGAGGTATGACGGGTATCTGTAAATATGAGTCATACTTACCGCCGGTGTGGATGATATGATTGCCTTTATTATTCGGTTCGTAACCGACCGGTAAAAACCAGTTTTCGCTGATGTAGTGACCGGTTACGATAACGCGTAACTGCTGGCCTTTATGCCAGATGCGGCTGGTGGGCATTATTTCCACTTCGACCGGAATAATTTCGCCCGGTTTTAATTTTTCTTCTTTACGGTGAGACTGGACGGGCTGAAAATCGGTAGACCATTTCGGGTCCAACTCGCGGTGGGACACTCTTAATTTCCCGTATAAACCGGGGTGGGGGCTGTCCAGAGCGTAAACCGGAATCCAGTTGCCTTTTTCATCCAGTTTACGGAGGATGACGAACAGGTCGATGTCGTCATTACCTTCCGCCTCGACCCATAAATGAAGCTTCGAATAGCCGGTAATCTCAACATCTTCGTTGAAGGTAATATCGAAAGTAGTCAGGCCCTCTTTAGCTTCATAGCTGATTTTGGATTCCTGCTTAACCGGGGTATAGGAAAGAGTATGTTTATCCGCATCGAGATAGAGCTTGGTATATTGCGTCCGGGCCAAGGGAAATTCTTTTTCCGGACGGTTTATCTGGAAATCATAATCATAAGCGTCCATTACTTCCAGGCGGACCCGGGGCGTGAGTTCCCAACCGTTACGTATGTCCTTGAGATAGCGGTCGTAGAATCGCTTGAGGTCGGTAAGCCCGAAGTTGCTGTATGTATCGGGCCACTCGAACTCCCGGTGCGCCCGCAGCCATTTTTTCGCGGAACGGATGCGGCGGAAACCCTCCATCGAGCCGCGCAGGTGGAAGTGGTTCCAGCCGGCACAGATATAGGCCGGTATCCGGATATTTTCCCATTTCGGGATTTTATCTTCCCAGTA
>CAZJQF010000076.1:0-8674 GCA_964547925.1 uncultured Dehalococcoidales bacterium | reverse complement strand
GAGTTATCGAAAAGTTATTAAAAAAGAGGCGTTTTTATTCGTGAATACAAAAGCGGTTTGTTGCAGATTAGAAAAATAAGGTTACTTCAATAACCTAAACGTCTCTAACAGGTGTTCAAAATGAATTTTATCACCTTCAGCAAAAGAGGAGTGTCCGTGTATGTTTATAGTCCACACCAAGCCTTTTGCGTCGAAATATACATATCTATAAACTGCAATACCGGGTTCATCTCCGGCAATCGCCGGTACTATGTCTACGATTTGATAATCGATACGATATCCGGGTGCTCCATCAATAGTGATTTCACTTTTATTATAAAGCTTATATTCGGCCCAAGTGGCAGCTGTTTTTTCTACCCGTTCAACTGCACTTTTTGCGTCGGGCATCATTTCATAAGGTAACATCGCTGCTATGCCGAAATAAGTGTAATCATTTTCGTGTCTGTCTACTGACCCTTTAAAAGATATATATGCTTCGCGTTGATAGCGGCCTCCTGCATCTTCTGCAGGTTTAACCCAGTCAATTTTATAATCCGACGGATACTCAAAAGAAAAATGAATGGTGCCTTCATTAAAGAGGTAGGTTTTATAGGGGCTATCATTATTTTGGCAAGAGCATAACATAAAACATAGAAATAGCAGTGTCACGAGAAGTATTGGTACTAATTTTTGCTGAAATGTTTTATTTTTCATGACATTTTTAAGTATTATAGCAGGTTTGCCGGAAATTACCAGTAAAGAGGGGACAATATGATAAACATCCCGGCGAAAGTCGGGAAACCGGTTCCTTTTTCGTCATTCCCGCGAAAGCGGGAATCCATGATAATCCCGATAGAAGATAACCCGGACCCCGTTTTTCAACGGGATGAAACGAATGTAATTACTATTTTGTAGTTGGTAATTATTGTAATTTCGAAATAATGATATTTCTTTTTCCCGACTTGTCCGGGGGTATTTCCGTAACGAAATTAACCTTCAAAGTGACGTCACTCCCTAATATCGGGCGGTATCTGACTTCGATTTCGCGGGTTATTAAATCCGGCTTTTCCGGTAATTTACCGTTGTTAAAAACCAGGTTGAAGCAAAGCTCTTCATAGCTTTCCTGGATTATCTGGTATTGTGATATCCCGAGATTGGCTAAAAACTGCGCCGGCAGGGCTCGTCCCGGGATTTGCTTGCCGTTACGGGTACGGATAACTATATCCGCCCGGCCGTTTAAATCTACCAGCAGGGGCAAACCGCTCCGGCCGCAGGGACAGGGGGCTTCGGAAAGCGAGGCGGTGTCGCCGACATCGTACCTGATGAAGGGCATCGCGTAGTTGTGTAAATTGGTCAGCAGTATTCGCCCGGTTGTACCGGCCGGCACCGGATTGCCGGAAGCATCCGCGATTTCCACGATAATATCCTCTGCCGCGATATGGTGGCCGGTATGCCGGGGGCATTCGGCGGCGATATCGAAGACTTCCCAGGTGCTGTAATAGCTGAAGGTATCGCAGTTAAATACTTTACGGAACAATTCCCGCTGTGTATCGAATATTTGTTCCCCGTCAGTCATGACGGCTTTGATATTATTATGTACTAGTGGGTGATTCTCCAGGTACCGTCCCAGCAGATAGACGGAACTGGGATACCCGAAAATGAATTCAGGTCTGAATGTATCCAACCGGCGGGCGATATAAGACAGGGATTCATCCGAAATTTCCTGAGGGCTGAACTGCCGGATATTTTCCAAATATCGTTTGATACCGTTGTAAGATTTTTGGAAAATATTTTCAGGGGCAAACCGGAGGCGGAATTCCAGTGTCCGGTCTCCCAGCCGCCAACCGGACCAGGAACGCGCGCGGAAGGTGCGGGCGTAACCCCGGCTGTATTGGTCTGCGGCGGTACTGAGAAATGCCAGCGGTTCTCCGGTAGAACCGCTCGTGGTGGTGGAAATGCCGGTTATTCCGGAAGCCCGCAGCGAGTCGTAGTTTTGCCGGATTAGCGGCTTGGTCAGTACCGGCAGGCGGGACAGGTCGGCCGGACTTTTAATATCGGCAGGTCGAAGGCCGCGTTCATCGAAGACACAGCGGAAGTAGGGCACGTTGTCATAAGCATGTTGCAGCAACCGGTGCAAACGGTCCTGCTGGAGTTGTAAAATCCGGTCTCGCGGCCACCACTGGCTTGTATCGAGGTCGCGCCGGTAAGCTACCATGCGGGTACCTCGTTGATAATCCAGAGCGCGGGCCAGGATATTTTCAGCTACCCAGTTATACATAAGAAATTTGTTTCGAAATCAGATATTCGGATTTTTAATCGGGGTTTTTCTTGATTTTGCCCTGTATTTCCGCCAGTCTTTCTTTCAGGTAGGCATTATTATTGAGGTTGGCGGCAATTTTTTGGCAGCCGTGGGTAATCGTGGCTGGATTCCGTCCGCCGAGGGCATTGCCGATCTGGGCTAAGGAGCAGTTCATTTCCTGCTTCATGACGTACATCGCCATCTGGCGGGCCAGGGCGGTATCTTTGTCCCGCTTCGGGCTCAGCAGGTCCGCCGCTTCAATACGGAAGCTTGTCGCGACCGCTTCGACGATGAGTCGGGCATTGCAGGGTTGGGTCTGAGCCGGCTGACTGCCGATAGTTTCCAGTGCCCGGGCGGCCAGTTCCGGGGTAATATCATTGCGGATTAGTTTGGCATAAGCGATGACACGGTTCAGGGAACCTTCCAGCTCCCGGATGTTCTGCCGGATATTCCGGGCGATGACTTCCAGCGTATCCGCGGTGATGGCCACGCCCTTTTGCTTGGCCTTTATTTGTAAAATGGCCAGCCGGGTGTCATGTTCCGGCGACTGAATATCCGCGACCAGTCCGCCTTCCAGACGGGAGCGGAGGCGGTTGCTCAAATTGGGCATTTGCTGTAGCGTCCGGTCGCTGGTCACGGCAATCTGCCGGTTAGCGTTCTGTAATTCATTAAGCGTGTGATAAAGGCTTTCCTCGGTCTGCTCTTTACCGGTAATAAAATCAATATCATCGATAAGCAGCATGTCCGCGCTGCGGTATTTGTTCCGGAAGTCCTCGGTGCGTCTCTCGCGGAGCGCATTTAAAAACTCGTTGGTATATTGCTCGCCGCTGGCGTAAATAACATTGATGTGTCTGGACACTGCTTCGTGGCCGATAGCCTGTAGCAGGTGGGTCTTGCCCAGCCCGTGGCCGCCGTAGATAAAGAACGGATTATAGCTTTTACCGGGGTTCTGCGCGACCTCCACGGATGCGGCATAAGCGAGCTGGTTGTTTTCTCCGACGACGAAAGAGTCAAAAGTATAGTTGGCGTTTAACGGCAGCTTCTGCGTCCCGGTGTCAAAACCGCCCGCCGGCTTCTTTTGTCCGTTGACCTGGAAAGATACGTGTATATCGTCGTGAACGATGTTGATAAGGGTTTTTTCAATGAGGGAACGCTGGTTTTTATCCAGATATTCCGCTACGAAAGCGTTGGGTACGCCGACAACGAACTGATTATCATGGCGTTCCAGCCCTGTCGTCTTTTCCAACCACGTGCGGTAGTTAGACTTGCTTATCTGTAGCTGCAATTCGCCTAAAACGGCGTCCCAAACCTGGCGCGGTGATGAATATTCCAATGGAGTTAACTCCAGTAAATTATCAATAGGTGCCCCGGATTACCTGGTACTGTTTGGTCTTGCTTGGTTATGGAAACCGGGAAAAAATTAGAACTCCATTAGGTTATCACCGGCATTATAAGTCGGCAAGAGGTTTTAGACCGATTGTGCACGGTTTTCCTCATTTATTATTACTTGAATACTCTTCGGAACTACTGTTTTTTGCACGTTTTTTCACGCGCAGATATAACCCCCCGGATAGTTGGTAATAATAGTCAATTATGTTAAGATTTTAAGTAAAGAGGACTGCGTTGCGTATCATTTTTATGGGTTCGCCGGAATTCGCCGTACCGTCCCTGAAATATCTGGTAGAGGACGGGTACGAGGTAGCGGCGGTCTATACCCAGCCGGACCGTCCCGCCGGCCGCGGACGCCAGTTGATTTTATCCCCGGTCAAACAGGCGGCGCAAAATTACGGGTTAACAGTAGTACAGCCGGAAAAGCTGCGGGCTTCTGAAGTCGTGGCGGAACTGGCTCGTTTGCAGCCGGAAGCCATTGTGGTGGCCGCCTACGGCCAGATTTTACCGAGAACAGTACTTGAGATACCCAAATTAGGTTGCATTAATGTCCATCCGTCATTATTACCCCGGCACCGCGGGGCTTCGCCGGTGGTGGCCACGCTGCTCGGCGGCGATGAATTCGCCGGCGTGACGGTTATGTTAATGGATGCCGGTATGGATACCGGTCCCATATTGACCCGGTCGCAAATTCCGGTTACCGGACAGGACACGACGGGAACACTCACGGAAAAGTTAGCGTTAATCGGGGCCCGGATGGTGCTGGAAGTTATCCCGCACCTGGTACGCGGCGAATTACCACCCCGCCCGCAGGATGATATGGAAGCCACCTATTCGGCTCAGGTGGTGAAAGAAGAGGGCGAGATAAGCTGGCTATTGCCGGCCGTCGAAATATGGCGCCGGATGCGGGCTTTTCAGCCCTGGCCGGGTGCCTACTCTTTCTGGGAGGGCAAGCGGCTGGAAATTCAGAGCGGCTTACCGCTGCCGGGGTCGGAACAACCGCCGCCCGCCGGAACGGTCGTGGATTTACGGCCGCAAAACGGTCAGACAGCTTTCGGGGTGGTTACCGGCGACGGTGTGCTGGGTATTAGTATGGTGCAATTAGCCGGTAAGAAAGCAATGTCCGCCGCCGACTTTTTGCGCGGCCAACCGGGTATTTTAACGGCGAAGCTGCCTTCATAAGTAATTCGGTTCATCAGGAGAATAACTTGGCTTCAATATCGGACCTCGGCAAGTTTGCCACGCTGGTAGAAATTATCGCCCGATTGCGGGCGCCGGACGGCTGTCCTTGGGACCGCAAGCAAACGCACCGCTCGCTGCGGGAATACGTGCTGGAAGAAACCTACGAAGTGCTGCAGGCCCTCGACGAAGAGGATATGGAAAAGCTCTCCGGTGAGCTGGGGGATTTGCTGCTCCAGATAGTTTTGCAGGCTCAGGTTGCCGCCGAAAAAAATGAGTTTACACTAGAAGACGTCATCACCAAAATCAATACCAAACTAATAAAGCGTCATCCGCATATTTTCGGCGATGTTAAAGTGAAAACAGCCGAAGAGGTTTCCCGTAATTGGGAACAGATTAAAAAGGCCGAGCGGGGTGAAGACGCTTCCGTTTTGAGCACCGTGCCCAAGCAAATGCCCTCTCTGGCTTACAGCCAGGAAATCCAGCGGCGCGTGGCCGGGGTCGGCTTCGATTGGGAGAACGACGACGGCGTGGTGGATAAGCTGGTGGAAGAAGTAAGGGAGTTCAAGGCGACGACTACGCCGGAAGAGCGCGAAGAAGAATTCGGGGATATCTTGTTTACACTGGCTAACATCGCCCGGCGGAAGGATATCGACCTCGAAAACGCCCTGCGGCAGGCCAACCGTAAGTTTTTCCGCCGTTTCACCAAAATGGAAGAGCTCTGCCGGCAGCGAAAGTTAAGCTTCGAAAAGCTGTCCTTCGACGCACAAAATGCCCTGTGGGAAGAAGCGAAGAAGCTGACTGCTTAAATCTTATCTCATAGGTCGTCATTATATTGACAATAAAGAGCGGGCTTCCTATAATGGGGCTGAAACCATCGACCCTGAACTTTCGGGGCGGTGAGTGTATTTTAAATCGATAATAGGTCGCTTGGAGCGGGACTCCGACCGAGACGGCTGGGCAAATGATTCGAGGGCTTAAGCCTTCTCGCCGTTTGGTGGGAGAAGGCTTTTTTATTTGGTATCCTGAAAAATAGACTGGTTAAGGAGGTGCTGTATGGCGGTCACGGTTCATACCATTAGAGAAATGAAGGAAAAAGGCGAGAAAATCGTCATGCTTACGGCTTACGACTACTCAACGGCCAAGGTTGTCGATGAAGTAGGCGTACCGCTTATCCTCGTCGGTGACAGCCTGGGAATGGTGATGCTCGGCTATGCCTCGACCCTGCCGGTAACGATGGAAGAAATGCTGCACCATACTAAAGCCGTCGTCCGCGGCGTTAAAAATGCAATGGTCGTCGGCGATATGCCGTTTATGACGTATCATCTTTCCACCGAACAGGCCATGCGTAACGCCGGGCGTTTCATCCAGGAAACCGGCTGCCATGCGGTCAAACTCGAGGGCGGCGTCACCGTTGCCGATAAGGTCAAGAGAATCGTGGAGTGCGGGATTCCGGTCTGCGGGCATATCGGTATGACGCCGCAGTCCCGTTTAGCGCTGGGCGGCTTCAAGATTCAGGGGAAAACTACGGAAGTCGCCTCCAGAATGCTCGATGATGCCCGGGCTCTCGAAGCTGCCGGGGCTTTCGCCGTTGTTTTGGAGACAGTGCCGACCCCGCTGGCGACTCTTATCACGAAGAAAATAAATATTCCCACCATCGGTATCGGGGCGGGCGGCGGCTGCGACGGACAGGTACAGGTGATTAACGACGTTATCGGCTCTTTTACCGATTTTGTCCCCAAGCATGCCAAGCAGTATGCTAAAGTCGCCGAGGTTATCCGCAAAGCCGTTACCGAATATTACAACGAGACTAAGGCAGGCACTTTCCCCACCGAGGCCCAGGGTTTCAAGATGGACGAAAGCATTTTAAAGGAATTGGAATAAATTATATAGGGCAATTGGGGCTTTGTCATTCTGGAGGAGTCTGAATACTCATAATACTCGAAGACGACGAAGAATCTGGGGTGGTGGGTTCTGGTAATTTATTCTCCTCTCTTTGGTTGGGGAAGAGTTAGCGTGAGGGTGTATTTTAATGCGTGTCGTTGAAACTATCGCCGAAATGCAAAAAATCCGGTCGCAAATAACCGGAACCGTCGGCTTTGTGCCCACGATGGGTTATCTGCACGAAGGCCATCTGGAACTGGTACGCCGCTCGAAAACGGGTAACGATATTACCGCGGTCAGCATTTTCGTAAATCCTACCCAGTTCGGCCCGAAGGAAGATTTTACCAAATATCCCCGCGATACCCCACGTGATTTAGCCTTGCTGGAGAAAGAGGGGACGGACTACGTTTTTATGCCCGCCCCGCCGGATATTTATCCGCCCAATTTTAACAGTTGGGTAGACGTGCAGCAGGTGACGGACCGACTGGAAGGAGCCGCGAGGCCGGGGCATTTCCGCGGCGTCGCCACAGTAGTCGCCAAGCTTTTTAATATCGTCCAGCCGACGCGGGCTTATTTCGGGCAGAAAGATGCCCAGCAGTGTGTCGTTATCCGGAAGATGGTGCGGGACCTGAATATGCCGCTGGAAATGATAATCATCCCCACGGTCAGAGAACCGGACGGGCTGGCGATGAGCAGCCGGAACGTTTATTTGACCCCGGAAATGCGCCGGCAGGCACCGGTGCTTTACCGGTCTTTGCAGCTGGCAAAAACACTCTGGGAGCGGGGCGAAAAAGACGCCGCAAAAATCCGGGCGGAAATAACGTCCTTGATTCAAAAACAGCCTTTAGCTCAGATTGAATATATCGATATCGCCGATACGGAAACCCTCGCCGAAATTCAAACCATCGGGCAATCCGCCCTCATTTCAATGGTCGTCCGCTTCGGTAACACCCGATTGCTGGATAACTTAATTCTGGAATAGGCAGTTACTCCGGAAAGTCCTCTTCGATTATCGTGGGATTATCGTGGAAATTCCGCGCAATAATGATATCCATATTTTCCAGCTTAACACCGGTCTGGTTCATCCGTTCGAAAACGTCGCAGACATCGGCGATATCGAATCCTTCCAGCCGTATGAGAGGGAGTTCGTAACCGGTGAAAATATGCCGGAGCTGTTGGAAATTAGCCGCGATTTTCCGGTAGCCCTTCACTTTAGCAAGCTGTTTTTCGTGGTCCGCCGGCAGGTCCGGGATGTCTTTAAGCCGGATGAGGAATTCATCGGGGGCGTCCCAGCGGTGCCGGTAAAGCTCGTGCTGGAAAAAGAATTTCCGCTTGGTTAAATCGAAATACAGGCTGTAATCGAAATTCCGCTTGCCCTTTACCTGTCCTTTGCCGCCGTAGAAAGCCACGAAAAGTGACGTTGCCCGCTGCTGGCCGTCGAGAATGTAAGAACGAAGGCCGCGGGCGGTTTTACTGTCTTGAGGTATTTGAAAACCTCCCAGACGGCGGTGGACTTTCAGCCGGAGAGGGGTGCGCCAGTAAACAAGGCTGCCGACGGGGTACCCCAGATAGATGCTTTCCCACAGGCCAGTGATATGCTCCGGGTTCCAGATAAAGTTACGCTGAAAAGTGGGGATGAGGAATTTACCCTCCGCCAGCATACGCAGCAAAGCGGCTAAATTTTTCTTTTCAAAGTGGATTTTCCGGTTGCGGTAGTCCAAATCCGTTACTCCAACACGATACGGGCATCCACGGCGGTAACTCCCTCCGGGGAAACGATGACCGGGTTAAGGTCGAGCTCTTTTACCTGCGGATTATTTTCGATAAAATCTGATACGTTAAGCAGCAGCTTTTCCAGGGCTTTGATGTCCGCCGGAGGCTGTCCCCGGACGCCCTTTAATAGCCTGTAACCTTTTATTTCGCGTATCATCGCCGCAGCGTCTT
>CAZJQF010000075.1:6878-8813 GCA_964547925.1 uncultured Dehalococcoidales bacterium | reverse complement strand
TCACAAGCCACCCGACCCCAGATTCTTTCCTTCGGCAAGCTCAGGACAGGCTCAGCTGGGTTTTGGTGTTTCGGCTTCCTCCAGAATGACAAAATAGAAAATTCCCTGTAAACTGTAAACTAATAACTGTAAACTGTCTACTTAATTAGGAGGGGTGAAAATGACCGCATTGAAATACGCGAAGAACATTGTTACCGAAACCAAGCCGATGCCTCAGGAAGTGCAGGAGGTATTAAAGAGGAACCGGGAGCAGGGGAAAGTCCCGACGCTGGATGCCACGCGGCTCCTATGGCTGGACGAAGAGACCGTGCCGGGGGCTTATTATATGGAATTCCTCTGGCTCTGGAAGGGGTCGGACAAGGGCTTAATCGAAGAGGCCCACCGGCACGATTTTGCGGAATTAATCGGGTTTATCGGCGGGGACCCCCAAAACCCGAAGGAGCTGGGCGGGGAAATCGATATCTGGCTGGATGATGAAAAGCACACGCTGACTAAAAGCTGTTTTATTTTCATTCCCAAGGGTTTGAAGCACTGTCCGATACGGTTCAACCGCATCGATAAGCCGGTGCTCTGGTTTACGGCGTCGCCGAACGGTATGTACAAGCGGGAGAAGCCCGCCGGAGATGCGGCGGCACCACCGGAAGACAAGAAACCTTCGGCGGAATGCAGTAAATATATCATCACGGAGCTGAAGCACGATCAGCTGCTTCCTTTGCCGGAAACCGTGCCCGGGAATTCCGAGATTACCCGCATATTGTATCTGGATAATGAGGTGGCCAAAGGTGCCTTCTATATGGAATGCGTCTGGTTCAGTAAGGGGAACGGCTCCGGCAGTCCGGAACCGCACGCGCATGATTTCGATGAGGTGCTGGGATTTATCGGGACGGACCGGCAGAATCCGAAAAATCTGGATGCGGAAGTCGAACTATGGCTCGAGGATGAAAAATACCTGTTGCATAATAGCTGTCTGGTGTTCATTCCGCGCGGGGTAAAGCACTGCCCGATGGTCTTCAAAAAAGCGGACCGGCCGGTTTTCCATTTCTCGTCGGGCAACGGCGGGATGTACGGAAAAGCGGCAAAATAAAGAAAATATAGCTCCCGCGGCGAACCGCGGGAGCTATTTCGTTAATAAGTTTAACCTTTTGTTTTTACAATAGCTTTGGCAGGACACCACCACTCGTAGGACATACAGACGCCGCAATCGGTGCATTTTTCAGGGTCGATTTTCGTTGTATAAAGAATAAGCCCGTCTTTTTCCTTCACGGTTTTCAACACGATGATGGCTTTTTCCGGGCATTGTTTTACGCAGGTGCCGCATCTGAGACATTTCGTAACGTTAATTTTATAAGCCACTTTAATTCCCCCTTCCTTTAATAACCTTCATCCTTCCACATATTCCAGTTGTTCTTTTCCCGGGATGCTTTGGGGAGCAACTGGCGGAAGGACTTTTCGGTGTGCTGAGAGCCCTGATTCACTTCGATGAAAATCCAGGGGCGGGTGGTTTTGATAGGCCGCCAGGGGGAATGGATAAAATTCGGAGGAATGTAGATGACGGTGGTTCGGTTAAAGACGTGCCGCTCCATTTCCGGGCCCATGTGCATTTCGATTTCGGCGCCTAAGTCCATCGGGTCTTCCGGATTGGTGCCGATATGGAACAGGAGCTCGGCATCTTTATGGATGTGCGGCGGATGGCCGGCGTACGGGTGCTTGCCGAGGACATCTTCAAAGCCGGGGACAACCCAGTGCACCAGATAGAAATGGCTGCCTTTAACGACGCTGTCTTCCATGCGGGCCATGACCGGACGCCGCTCGTTAGGCCACATCTTGGGGTCATACTCGAAAAAGTACTTTCCGTATTTCGATTTCGGCATTGGTAAGTCTTACCTCCTGTCAGAATTTAGGTAAAGTATAGACGGACATCAGGGGAAAGTCAAT
>CAZJQF010000075.1:3816-6778 GCA_964547925.1 uncultured Dehalococcoidales bacterium | reverse complement strand
GCAACTTTCCGGGCGATGTGAATACCGACGGCATCATCGCCGAGGATATCGTTGCCGATACCGAGTACGAGGGTTTTCATATATTTATTGTTGCAGGATTTGGCGGATTTTACCATCCGCTTCGTAAACGGTCATTTCCAGCGGCATGTGACCGAGGGCGTGCGTGGAGCAGGAGAAACAGGGGTCGTAACAGCGGATTGCCACTTCGATGCGGTTGAGAATGCCTTCGGTGACCCGGCCGTCTTTGATGAATTCCCGGGCGACATCGAAAACGGCCCGGTTCATGGCGAGATTATTGTGGCCGGTGGCGACGATAAGGTTAACTTTACGGATGGCTCCGGATTTGTCCACCTGATAGTGGTGGATGAGGGTGCCGCGGGGGGCTTCGATAACGCCGATGCCTTCTTCATTAGCAATTGCGGCGTTCGTCCAGATATCCTTGCCGCAGATGAGGTCGTGCTGCACCAGCTTTTTGATGCCTTCGGCGGCATTCAGCATTTCAATCATGCGGGCGAGATGGAAAAATAACGAGCCGGTAACCGCCCCGTTTTTACCCAGCTTGCGGAATTCTTGAAATTCCTTATCGGCTAACGGGGTACTGCAGCCTTCGGCGGCGTTCAGGCGTCCCAGCGGCCCGACGCGGTACATACCGGCGGGGTAGCCGAGTTTTTTGTAATAGGGGAATTTGAGATAAGACCAGTCCTCGACCTTCTCCTCGATAAAGGAAAGGTATTCGGACGGGGCTTTATTTTCCAGGACAAAACCGTTCCGGTCTTTTAACTGGATTCGGCCGTCATAATATTCTACGTTGCCGCCAGCATCTACCAGTCCCATATAATTAGAATCGAAATTGCCGAAGGTTTCCATCAGGGACAGGTTTTTAGCGGCGAAGTCTTTCACAAGATTAACGGCGGTTAAAGAATCGGCGATGATTTCATCAATTTGTTTGGTAATTAGCTCGCGGTTTTCCGGTGAGAGGGCTTTATTCATACCACCGGGGATGGCGGCGTTGGGATGCACCTTTTTCTCACCGAGCATTTCGATAATCGTTTGGCCGAACGAACGGAGTTTGATGCCTTTTTTAGCCAGTTCCGGGTGGGCAGCGATGACGCCGATAATATTCCGGGTGGCGGGGTCTGAGTCCATGCCGAATAGCAAATCCGGACTGGCGAGATAAAAGAAATGCAGGGCGTGCGACTGAAGAATCTGTGCCAGATGAAGCAGGCGGCGGAGCATTTCCGCGGTGGGTGTCAGTTTAACGCCGAGGATGGCATCGCAGGCTTTAGCGGCGGCCAGATGGTGGCTGACCGGGCAGATGCCGCAGATACGCGGGGTAATGACCGGCATTTCATTGAAGAGGCGTCCTTCGCAGAACTTTTCAAAACCGCGTACCTGAGTAATGTGCAGATGGGCTTTATCCACGTTTCCGCGGTCGTTCAGATGCACGGTTACTTTGCCGTGGCCTTCGACCCGGGTAACGGGCTCAATTACGATTTTCTTTGTCATAAAAATTACCTTTTAAGGTTTAATCGAAACGCATTATTTCACCGGGCAAAACCGGAATCCGGCCTTCGAGAAGCTCGGTCAGAGTGTAAAGAATCGCACCGGTGTTGGGCGGGCAGCCGGGGATGTAACAATCGACTTTAACGACCTGATTCAACGGTTTTACTTTAATCAGCTTCGGCAGGTCAGATGAGGCCGGGGTTTTACTGTTCGCCGAAGTGCTTTCGGTGGCGTAATAACGGGAGAGGACATCATCATTACTGAATAGATTCCGCATATTATTGATACCGCCGAAGCAGGCACAGTCGCCTATCGCAACCAGGATTTTACAGTTAGCCCGTAAATCTTTAGCGACTTCCTCATCATGGTCGTTACTGATAGAGCCCTCGATAATGCCTACGTCGCAGGGGGAGAATGTTTTAATATCCGTAATCGGACTGGCTCCGAATTCCAGTTTTTCCGCCAGGCCGATTAAAGCTTCATCCAGGTCTAAAAACGACATATGGCAGCCGGAACAACTGTCCAGCCAGGCGGTCGCCACTTTAATCTTTGCCATAGTGCACCTCTAACTCCGGCCCGGGGTTTTAATTTTTCGTGCCAGCCGCTGTAAAATTTCCGAATCGGAGAGCAGTCCGCAAGGGGGTTCCAATACCGGTTTTGTTTCTAAAGTCCGGCCGTCGGTAGTAATATAAGTGCCGCTCCGCTCCGCCCAGATTTGGGAGGGCAGCACGACATCCGCAAGTTCAACGGCGGGAGAAACATAGCTTGCCTGTAAGACGACGAAATCGATGCATTTCAACCATTCCGTCCAAGCGTCATCTAAAGAATCATCGCCGAGCAGCAAATATACTGCTTTCGGAGTTTCTTTTTTAATATCCCGTATATTTGCTTCGAGCCGGCAGGCCCCGCAGCTGTTTACCCCTTGTTTCAAGAAAAGCAGATTGAAATTTTTACCCTGAGTTTTACCTACCGGGTCGGCCAGGTCAAGCAAAGCGGTTACCGAACCGGTATCGTTCACGGCGGTTATTTTACTACCGCAAATTATAAAAATGTCGTTAGCCCGGCTCAGTAATAATGCCGCTTCATCTAGTTCGGAAACACCGATACCTGTTTTTTCGGAAACTGTTTCGGATTTTGATTTTTCGCCGGCCAGCGACTTCGCCAGACCGTTAATTAATACCCGTTCGGTACCGGCTTTCGGCTTAAGCCGGATATCAGACCACAAGGACAGGGTATCCGTGACGGCGTCAACGATGATTAATTTGGCTTTATCCCGGGAAACTGCCCGGCGGATGAGATTCCCGACGACCGGATGGGTGCTGTCGATGTCATCCCCGAATAACAAAATGCAGTCCGACTTTAGAATCCCGGCGATATCCTGGTCGATAATCGTAGATTTATTTGTTTGGTTATATTTATGTATTGCCGCGGAAATAGTCCGAGAGCCGGCTCCGTCCAG
>CAZJQF010000075.1:0-3716 GCA_964547925.1 uncultured Dehalococcoidales bacterium | reverse complement strand
TTATGGTCGATAGCGAGATGTTTGCTTATAGTATCGACGGGCAGTCTGGGGAAGAGGCCCTCGAACCGCACGTTATCCATTTGATAGCGGTAGGCCAGGTTCTGTAATTCACAATCGCCGCTCTGCTGGCAGAACATACAGAAATGATTCCGTTCGGCGAAGAGAAGTTCCAGAATCTCGCGGCGGTATTTTTCCAGTTGAGGGGTATGAGTTTTAATGACCAACCCTTCGCGGGCGGGATAGGTGCAGGAAGGCACAGGTCTTCTTTCCCCCTGGATTTCCACGGCACAGAGACGGCAAGCGCCGACGTCGCTGAGGCCCTCGAAATGACATAATGTAGGAATCTCGATACCGTTCGCCCGGCAAACCGCCAGGACGGTATCGCCGCTTTGTCCTTTAATTAACCGACCGTTGACGGTCAGGGTGATTTCCGGCATCAGTTTATCCTCCGACATCCAGGTCACATCGCAAACAACGCGCAGCTTCCTCCCGGGCCTGTTCCGGGGTAAAAGGCAGGGTAACTTCCTTAAATGAACTTATTCTGTCCCGTATCGGTATCTCCGCTTGAGTGAGACGGGCTTTTTCTTTAATTTCGGCATCGGTAGGAGGCGTCTGGGGGAAAGCAATCGGTTCGCCGCTATCCCGAGAGATTCTTGGCGACAGGGCTTCACCTCTAAGAAAATGCTTAATAGAGGACGCAGCCCGCTGTCCCTGTTCCATTGCTTCGACAACGGTATGGGGCATGTAAACGGCATCGCCGCCGGCGAAAATGCCCGGCTGGACGGTGGCCAGGGTACGCGGGTCGGAATTGAGTGAGGGACCATTAATCATTCCTTCACCCTTAACAATCGAAGTATCCGGCCGCTGGCCGATGGCCTCGATAACCGTATCCACTTCAAGCTCGGTTTCCGCACCGGCAACCGGGCGGGAAATTTTACGTCCGGTAAAGTCAAATTCCGGTATCAGTTCCATCCGGGTTACTACCAGACGCTCGACATTATTCTTACCGGAAATCCTTACCGGATTGGTAAGGAAGTGGAATTTAACCCCTTCTTCCGCGGCGGCTTTAATTTCTTCGGCGATGGCGGGCATATCCTCCCGCTCGCGGCGGTAGATTAAATGGACTTCCGAACCTTTACGAACGGCCACACGGGCCGAATCAACAGCGGAGTTACCGCCGCCGATGACAGCCACCCGTTTGCCGATACCGACCGGCTGACCGAGGTTAATCTTCCTCAGAAATTCGATGGCGTCAAAGACGCCGTTTAATGCTTCGCCGGGGATGCCCATTTTCATACCGGTATGAGCCCCGGTAGCAATGAAAACGGCGTTATAGCCGTCTTTTAAAAGGGAAGCGGCGTCGTTAACCCGTGAGTTCAGCTTGATTTCGACGCCCAGTTCCTTAATTTCGTCGATTTCTTTCTGTAAAATGTCCCGCGGCATCCGGTATTCCGGAATGGCGACGGCCAGCATCCCGCCGGCAACAGGCAATGCTTCAAAGACGGTTACGCCATAGCCTTCCATTGCCAGGTCCCAGGCAGCGGCCAGACCGGCCGGTCCGGCACCGATAATGGCTACTTTTTCCGCCTTTTTATCTTTAATCTTTTGTTTGATTTTTAATCCGGAGTTAAAGGCATAATCCGCGGCGAAGCGTTTCAATTCGCGGATGGCTACCGCTTCATCTACCCGGCTGCGGTTGCATTTTTTCTCGCAGGGATGATGACAGACCCGCCCGCAGACAGCCGGTAACGGGTTCCTCTGCTTAATCAGTTCATAGCTTTCGGCGAATTTGCCTTCTTTAATCAGGCTGATATAGCCCGGAACGTCCAATTCTACCGGGCAGGTGTGCTGACAGGGGGCTTTGAATAAAGCCCGGCAGACCGCCGCCGGACATTTTTTATCTATAATATGGGCTTCATATTCCTCACGGAAATGTCGTATGGTACTGAGGACGGGGTTGGCGCTGGACTGTCCCAGACCACAAAGCGAGGCCGAGGTAACCATTTCGCCCAGGCTGATCAGGGTATCCAAATCGGACATTTCACCTTCGCCGCGGCTGATTTTTTCCAATATCGAGAGCATCTGCGGAATACCGGCCCGGCATGGGGTACACTTACCGCAGGACTCTTCACGGGTGAACTGGAGGAAGAATTTGGCCACGTCCACCATGCAGGAACTTTCATCCATAATAACGACACCGCCGGAGCCCATAATCGCTCCCAGGGCGGCAACCGATTCGTAATCTATGGGGGTATTGATATGCTTGGCCGGAATAACACCGCCGGAGGGACCCCCGAGCTGGGCTCCTTTAAATTTCATGCCGTTGGGGATGCCGCCTCCGATATCGAAAACGAGTTTCCCCAGCGGAATACCCAGCGAGACTTCTACCAGACCGGGGTCGTTTACTTTGCCGACCAGACACAGTGTCTTGGTCCCTTTGCTCTTTTCGTTGCCGACTTCGGTAAACCATCCGGCACCCTTTAGAATAATTTGCGGTACATCCGACCATGTTTCCACATTATTAATCGTGGTGGGTTTACCGAAGAGACCGCCGCCCGGATTGGCCGGGAAGGGCGGACGCTGGCGTGGATTGCCGCGTTTGCCTTCGATAGACGTTAGTAAAGCGGTTTCTTCGCCGCAGACGAAGGCACCCGCACCGGGGAAAATATCGATACTAAATTCAAAATCGGTGCCTAAAATATTTTTACCAAGTAGTCCGTATTCTCTTGCCTGAGCGATAGCATGACTGAGCGTTTCAATGGCCAGGGGATATTCCGCGCGAACGTATGCAAACCCTTCTTTCACATTCCCGATGGCATAAGCGCCGATAGCCATACCCTCGATAATCGAATGAGGGTTGCCCTCGAGTACGGCGCGGTTCATATAAGCACCGGGGTCGCCTTCATCGCCGTTGCAGACGACGTATTTTTCATCACTAATTGAAGTACGGACAAAGCCCCACTTGGTGGCGGTGGCAAAACCGGCACCGCCGCGGCCGCGCAGACCCGACTTCTTTATTTCTTCGATAACTTCTTCCGGTTTCATCAGCGAAAGCACTCTCCCCAGAGCCATATAGCCGCCACGGGAGATATATTGCTCGATGTCTAACGGGTCGAGGTCCTGATTATGCAGGACACGGATTTCCTGGAGGGCGATGCGGGGGGATTTCAAATCGAGCAGCCATTCCTTAACCGGATTTCCCTGAAGTAAATGTTCTTTAAAGATACGTTTTACTATAGCGTCATCAACACTGTAATAGATTGTTTTTTCCTGACCGGGGACCGATACGGTTACGGTAGGTTCGACACTACAAAGGCCGATACAGGCGGCTTTCCGGATTTCTATATTATCAAGAGCAGTTAGTTTTCCATCACCTGCATCGGTATGTGACTTTAATATATCCAGTTCACGTTCGAAAGCCTTGAGGACTTTATCGGCGCCGGAAGCAATTCCGCAGCTGCCTAAATGCACTTTTACCTGAGTTTTCGCCTCACGGAGTGCCTTGTTGGCGGCAGCTAAGTTATAAAGCTGTTCAAGGTCGGCTACCGAATACAGTTTTGTGACCATATAGTTCCCTTAGTCGTAAGAATATAAAATATCGCTGACTTTACCGGGTTTAACCCGTCCGTGAATATCGTTACCGATGGCGATAACCGGAGATAGCCCGCAGGCTCCCAGACACCGGACAATTTCTAAGGAAAACCGACCGTCTTGAG
>CAZJQF010000074.1:0-8976 GCA_964547925.1 uncultured Dehalococcoidales bacterium | reverse complement strand
TTGTTTCGTGCTTCGAGTTTCGGATTTCGTACTTAATTTTATTGAAATATTGGTAGTATTGGTATGTATTGGTAGTATTGGTAGTATTTTTATTAGCTTCTCCCGAACTCTCTCTCCATCTGGTTCAGGCTTAAATGTAATACCGTCGGCCGGCCGTGCGGACACGTCCGCGGCATTGCCGTCTGCTCCAGCAGCCGTACCAGTTCCCTCATTTCGTCTATCGAAAGTGCCTGTCCCGCCCGTACCGCGCTGTGGCAGGCTATCGACATTTCGAGCGTTTCCGTCCAGTTTCGCTTATCCCCGGAGGCGAACCCGTCCAGCATTTCCCGCAAAGCCGCTCCCCAGTCCCGGCCGTTGAGCATCGCCGGTATGGTTCTTACAAGGTAAGTCCGCTCCCCGAAAGCCTCCAGCGTAAACCCGTAATCCGCCAGCTCCTGCAGCCTCATTTTCAGGATGACCGCCTGCGGTATGGTAACTTCAAAAGTAGCCGCTTCCAGCAGTCCCTGTACTTCGACCTTATGTCTTACCCTTTGTTCCCGAATCTGGTCGTAGCGGATACGCTCGTGGGCGGCGTGCTGGTCGATAATGTAAATCCCGTCATTCCCTTCGGCGATGATATAGTTCTGCCCCGCCTGTCCCAGCACTCGCAATATCGGTAAGGCTTTCGGCTCCGTTTGCGGTACGCTTGCCGGCATCCGGTTAACTGTTCCGGCTATGTCATTTCCCGGCCAGAATACCGGCCGTCCTGCCGGTTCCGCCCGGTAGGCGGCGGCCACTTCCTCGATTTTCGGTATCGGGGTCTGCTGTAATATGGTGCGTCTGACCGCTTTCTGCACCGCCCCGAAGACCGCCCCTTCGTTAACGAATTTTATCTCCGTCTTCGTCGGGTGCACGTTCGCATCCACTTCCGCCGGCGGTATCGTGATATTTATCACCGCCACCGGGTGCTTGTCCTGCATCAGCAGCCCGTGATAGGCTTCTTCCACCGCCCACGTCAGCTGCCGGCTCGTTATCCAACGCCGGTTCACGAAAAAGCTGATATAATTGCGGCTCGTCCTTCCGATAGCCGGCGTCCCCGCCAGCCCGTTTACCTTAATTACCTGCCCGCTGTCCCACTCGCCGCCGTCTTTAATTTCCAGCATCTCCTTGGCGATTTCAAGGCCGTAAATCTCCACCATACTTTCAATTAATTTTCCGCTGCCCGGCGTCCTTAAAATGGGTTTACCTTCGATAAACAGGCTGAAAGATACCTCCGGATAAGCCAAAGCATACTGGCTGATGACATTGGACGTGTGGCTGTTCTCCGTGGGTACCGATTTTAAGAATTTTAACCGGGCCGGTACACTGCGGAAAAGATTTTTCACGGTTATCGTGGTACCCTGCGGCCGGGCCTGGCCGTTTTGCGTCATCATCTTGCCGTCCCGCAGGCTGACATACGTGCCCATCGTTTCCCCGGCGGCACAGGTTAATAAATCCACATCCGCCACCGCCGCGATACTGGCTAACGCCTCGCCCCGGAAACCCAGCGTATTAATATTGGTCAGGTCATTCAGCGTGTTGACTTTACTGGTGGCGTGCCGCTCGAAGGCCAGTGCTACTTCTCCCGCCGGAATCCCGCTCCCGTTATCCGCCACTCTGATGAGATTCGTACCGCCGCCCCGGATTTCCACGGTAATCTGCGCCGCCCCCGCGTCCAGGGCGTTTTCCACCAGTTCCTTCACCACCGAGGCCGGTCTTTCCACCACTTCCCCGGCAGCAATCTGGGCAATCACCCGGTCATCTAGTACTCTTATCGGCATCTGCTCTCATCCTTCCCGCTAATTTGTCTTATCATACACGTATCCGTGTAAAAAGTCAACAGCCTTAAGTAATTAGTTTTTAGTTTAACAGGAAAAAATTATTTGTGCTATCGGTTAAAGGCTTTCGGTGGGCAGTTTGAATACAGTGAATTGTTGGTAGTTTTTAATTATTCCTAAATCTTAAATCATAAATCTTATATCGGAGAAAATCGGTTAGATTTTCTCCAGCTTGGCAAAGCTGAGGAGCAGCTTTTTAACCCCGATGCCGTTGAACGCCACGACCGCTTCTGCGTCATTCTTGATGGGCTGGCAGGAGACGACCATTCCCTCCCCGAACCGCGCGTGCTTGACCCGGTCGCCCGCTTTGAATTCCTGTATCTCGGTGCTGGGCTCGAAGACCGCCGTCTTGTTCCACGAGGAAACCGCGCTGGCGATGCCTTCTTCGCCGCTCGCCATCGTACCGGTGGTCTCGATAAGCTCTTTCGGGATGTCCTTCAAAAACCGGGACGGCTCGTTGACCAGGTTCCCGCCCATCAGGTTCCGCCGGAAAGCCCGCACTAAATACACCTTGTCTTTCGCCCGTGTGACGCCCACGTAGCACAGCCGCCGTTCTTCTTCCATCTGGGCCGGGTCGTCGAACGACCGGATATGCGGCAGGACGCCTTCTTCCATCCCCACGATAAATACCGCCGGGAATTCCAGCCCCTTCGCCTGGTGCAGCGTAATCAGCGTGACCGCATCTGTGGTGCCGTCGAGGTTGTCCACGTCCGCCACCAGCGCCACGCCTTCCAGAAAGGCCGATAACCCGGTCGGCGGGGCCAGTTCCCCGTATTCTTTCGCCACGGTGCGTAACTCTAAAATATTCTCCCAGCGTTCCTCGCCGTCCTTGTCGTTCGCCAGGAAATCTTTATAGCCGGATTTTGCGGTAACCATATCGAAAAGCTCGGTCAGGCTGACTTCTCGGCTCTTCGCCCGCATTTCGTTCATCATGGTGGCAAAACCGGCCAGCGATTGGGCGATGCGGGAGTTGAAGGGCGTCTTTTCAATCCTGCCCTCCGCCATTAATTGTAATGTCTCGGACTCGTTGAGGTTTAATGATTTCGCCAGGGCGTTCAGCTCGCTCAGCGTGCGCTGCCCGATGCCGCGTCCCGGCACGTTGATAATCCTTTGCAGGCTGACGCCGTCGTTCGGGTTCTGGATATAACGGAGGTAGGCGATGATGTCCTTCACCTCTTTGCGTTCGTAAAACCGTGTGCCCGCCACGAGCTTATAGGGCAGGCCGTAGCGGATAAAGGCTTCTTCCAGCGCCCGGCTCTGGGCGTTGGTGCGGTACATCACGGCGCAATCACCCAGCTTGAACTCGTTCTTCCGCACCAGCTTGTCCACTTCACTCACGACGAACTGGGCCTCTTCCTGCTCGTTGTAGGTCTCGACGACGATGGCCTTTTCCCCGGCCGCTTTCTCCGTCCATAAGTCCTTTGCCTTGCGTTCCTTGTTAGCCTCGATGATGCTGGTGGCGACATCGAGGATGTTCTTCGTCGAGCGGTAGTTCTGCTCCAGCAGCACGACCTTCGCCTCCGAAAAGTCCTTCTCGAAGCCTAAAATGTTCCGCAAATCCGCCGAGCGCCAGGAGTAAATCGACTGGTCGGGGTCGCCCACGACACAGATATTGCGGTGCTTGCTGCCGAGGAGTTTAATCATCTCGTACTGCACCATGTTGGTGTCCTGAAACTCGTCCACGAGCAGGTGCAGGTAGCGTTCCTGGTACCGTTTGCGGATTTCCGGGTGGTTCTTTAAAAGCTGGACCGTCTGCATCAGGAGGTCGTCGAAATCGAGGGCGGCGCTTTGCTTCATCATCAGGGCATAGCGCTCGTAAACCCGGCCGACCACTTCCTCGAAGTAGCTGCGGGCGCGGGTCATGTATTCCTGCGGGTCGATAACCTGGCTTTTGGCGAAGGAAATCTTGTTCAGGATGGCGGCCGCAGGGTTCTGCTTGGGGTCTAAATTGAGCTCCTGCAGGCACTTTTTAATGAGGGCGACCTGGTCGTCATCATCGTAAATAACAAAATGGGGGTCGATACCGGCGGCCTCGCCGTCCTGTCTTAAAATGCGGGCGCAGATAGCGTGGAACGTGCCCATCGTAAGCTGCTTGACTGCGGTGGGAACAAGCTTACTGAGGCGTTCCGTCATTTCTTTAGCGGCCTTGTTGGTGAAGGTAACGGCCATGATATGGCGCGGGCTGACCCCGCACTCTTTAATGAGATAAGCGATGCGCTGGGTGATAACCCGGGTCTTACCGCTGCCCGGTCCGGCTAAGATAAGTACCGGACCCTTGATGGCTTCGACTGCTTCACGCTGGGCCGGATTGAGTCCGGCTAAAATATCCACACTATATTATAGCATTATAAGCGAGCGGGCTTAAAGGGAGAATGACCAAGACACAAGAAACAAGATACAAACAATTTCCAAAACTCAAATTACACATTACAAAATACTCATTACTTAACTTGTCATGCCAGCGGATGCTGGCATCCAGGTGGGGTGGAAATGCTAATTACACACCCATTACCAATTAGCTAAATCGTCATTCCCGTGAAAACGGGAATCTATATTAATTTCGTAGGGGCGACCCTTGCGGTCGCCCTGGGGTGGTGGGTTTCACTTTTTTGTCATTGCGAGACCATCCCGATGAAATCGGGAGGCGAAGCAATCTCATTACGATGTGCTTATCGGGCATAAAGGGCGTATGGCAATACGCCCCTACCACTAAAAACCTATATTATATTGTCATTCTGAGCTTGTCGAAGAATCCGTTTTGTAGGGGCAGGCCCCCGTGCCTGCCCATTTCACCATTGTCATTCTGAGCGTTCACTAAAGGTGAAGTCGAAGAATCTCTCGTTTTCCCTTTGAACCGCACCGTCTGCCCTTTTAAAACTTCAACATCTTCCGAAGGAAGGAGAAAGGCGACTAAGGGTCCGTCCCTTTCTCCCCCTTCGGCTTCTCCCTCTATCCCTGACAAATATCGTCGTGCGGATTCGGTCGCAGGCAGGTGAAGTAATAGCAGGCGGCAAAACCCAATGGGCTTACAGATACCTGCCTCCCTTACCACCCTACTTTTTGTAATGCCGGCGGATGCTGGCATCCAGGTGGGGTGGAGATGCTAATTACACACACCAATTACTAATTACTTATCTGTCCATTCCGTAGTTGATACGGAATCTAGGTATTTTCAAATAAGTGGAATTTTTGTCAATCAAAGTATTGACACTTCTTAATAAGAGAATTACTATTTATGAAAAGGATTAATTATTTTACTCTAAAAAGTCCAGGAAAAAATAAAGTTCAATTTAAGGAAAATTATATGGTGATACAATATAAACAAGAAGGTCATTATTTCCGTGACATTCGTAATAATTTAATGGGCAAAAGAAAGGATTTTCCTGCTGATGACCCTAGCCCTAACCTTCAAGAGTGTTTAGACTGTAATGCGAATGAGACATATACATTTAATGGGTTAAAGCAATATGGGTTTAACCTAGTTAGAGCAGAGATGCTTGCAAAGCAACATAATTTATCTCCAGAAATTATAATACAGATTCAAGAACTAGCTATCCTGCAATATATATGGGATTTTAACAATGATATAGGACTAAGAAAATTATTAGAGAACTTTAAAATAACGCCTGCCGAACTTACTCGCATAATGGATTTAATAAAACAAGAAAAAGAATACCCTCTATTCTCTTATAGCCATTCTACTGAAGATTCTTCTCAATTAGACCAGAGAATGAAGGGTACGCTTGATTGGTATAAGCGATTTTACGAGAATTTATAGATAGCTATTTATAATTGTGTTTTATTCTACACTTATTTATTAGACTTAACGCAGGGGCAACGCCTAAAAATTCTCCTGCGTTTATTGTTTTACCGGGCTGGTTGCTGAATACCTCAGTCACGAATACCTTTAGTTCTGATTTCACGGCTTCCGTTAACGCTGTGGACTCGCCCACCGGCGTTGCCAGTATATTATTATCTTGCTTACCGTCTTCTAATTGCTCCATCAAACCTAATACGGAACACTCGACTACCTCGCCTCGTTTAAGGGCACGATTGGTTAACACGAAGCAGTCGAGATTGTCTTCGTCTGCGTTGGTAGTATTGAGAATAAACCCATACGGGAATGGGTAAGCCCGGGCAACTGGCATACTCCTCTTAAATTCCAATGTTTTCTCGTCATATATGTGTTTGGTTTTCACTCCAGCAGGATTTTCGATAAAAACGTGGATTATTTCGCTCATAAATCTAGCCTCATCTTATATAATCGACTGCCTGTGTTCACTCTGCTTCCTTCTAACGTTTAAACGTAATCGTATTATACTTCCTCGGGAATTTGACAATCACATTAGTTTAAACTATATTACTTGGCATTAATGTCTAATAAAGGAGGACATTTACATGGGCAGTGTTCTTAAGGTATTTTTATCATTTATTTCATTTATATTAGGTATATTATCTATTATTTTTGCGTTCATGGTCGGTTTTGGAGGATGTGTAGTTGGTAGCGTTGGTGGAGGTATTATGTGGTTTGTGATCTTTTTACTTATTGGTTTATTCCTCATCTCATGTGCAATTGTGCTTCGTAAAAAAGCGTAGCCAGAAAACATACGGTGAAAAAATAACATCTCATTAAAATAGAGAGACTAAGTATGTCTAAAATAGCAAAACTCATTCTTAAAGGAATGCCGTTACGAATAAACTTTATTATTTTATCTTTTCTAGTTCTTCTAGCGATATTATTCAATGTTATACCACAAAATATTTATTTTATTTATGTAGTCATAGTTTTAATTGGTACGATGATAATAATCATCCCATACCTTCATAAAAGTATATTAGAATCACGTAAACATAAGCATGTATCTAAAGTCAATATTTATGATAAATTTCTTAATATATTTAGGTTTCGAATACATCTTGATTTAAGAAAAGATGAAATATTATATGAGATGGAAAACTTACGCAACCAATTAAAAATAAAGAAAAAGATAAAATTGAAAATTGTACCGGATTTTTTCAATGCTGCTACAGATGGATATACGGTTTATTTTGGGAAACCTCTTATTGAAATTCTCAACGAAGATGAAATTCAATTTATTCTTGCTCACGAGTTAGCTCATATTAGTAAAAACCACGTTAATAAAAAATTAGTAATATTTTTTGGTATATTTTTATTAATACTAATATTATTTGTCTTCATTCTCAAAATCCACAGTTTTTTCTCTTTAATAACGATATTTATGGGAATTATGGCAATGTCATCCCGGTTTATCTCTTGGCCGTATGAATATCAAGCCGATATTGTCGCAGTTAAACTCGTGCAAAAGAATACTCTCTCATCTACATTTAATAAAATAGCAAGTATAAGAAACATAGATATAAATAGAGGTAATTATACACATCCATCCATTCATAATAGAATAATAAACCTAGACTGGTCCCCAAAAACAAGATTTAAAAAGTGGTATTTTTCCTTGGAATAAATCATTCTTTAACAGCCATTTTTCTTCCTCTTTCTCCTCGCCCCATACATTCTGAAAGCTGACGGCTAGTTGCTGACCGCTCCAAAAAGCGAAATTTGCCCCTTTACACCTCAGAACATTTGTGCTAAATTATTATTCCTGATAATTCTTTTTATATTATTTATTGTAGTTTGTGTATTGTTTAGGATTTAGAAATTAGGATTTAGGATTTGTTTTATTGAGGTTAGAGATGGAAAACAATTCTTCGAGTGTGCCAACCCGCCGCCGCGGCGCTCCCCAGGGCAACCGCAATGCCCTCAAACACGGCTATTATTCCCGTGCTTTGCTCGCTAAGGAAGACAAGCGCGACCTTGACCTCGCCCGCTCCGTTACCGGCCTCGACGAGGAAATCGCCGTCCTCCGCTTTAAGCTGAAAAACGTCCTCCAAAAAGACCCCGATAACATTCGCCTTATCGCCGATGCTTTAATCGCCCTTAACCGCCTGATGCGTACCCGGGCTAAATTCCCGGTTGATATGAGAGAATCTAAAGTTCAGGCTTTTGAAAATGTTTATCGGGAAATATTTTCGATGGGCATCGAACCGGAGTTAATCAAGCGTGCCAGCGGATTTTGAAATCCGCCCCTACGGAACGGATTCTTCGACAAGCTCAGAATGACAAAAAAGGAAAGCCGATAGCGATACGCAGCGTTAGCGTCATGGTAACCTTCGATATTAATCAGGCGGTATTTGTCAGGGATAGAGGGGGAAGCCGAAGGGGGAGAAAGGGACGGACCCTAATTCCTTTCTCCCTTCCTTCGGAAGATGTTGAAGTTTTAAGGGGCAGACGGTGTGATTTTAATGGTTAACGAGAGATTCTTCAGAAATCACCTTTAGTGAGTTCTCAGAATGACACAAAAAGGAATTAAAACCGAATTGTTTTTAATTGTTTCCTTACGCTCAAGGCATTTGATTTTAGCCTCGAGTTGGGGCGAATTGTTTCCCCACTTTTTTAAAATACTTATTATTTCGCTTATAATTAGCACTAAAGGATACACGATGCTTAAACCTTATTTTTCCACCGGTAAAGCCAAAATTAACCGCGTGATGAAAACCGCCCTCGGCGAACTGCCCGCGGACCTCGCGATTGTGAACGGCGATGTCGTTAATGTCTATACCGGCGAAATAATGACCCGGCAGACGGCGCTCGTTAAGGACGGCACTATTGCCTATGTCGGCGGCAACGCTCCCCGCACGGCTATCGGTCCGGCGACGGAAATCATCGAGGCTGACGGCCGCACCCTCATTCCCGGCTTTATCGACGGGCATACGCACGTCGAGGAACCCTGGCCGATGGATGAGTTTTCTAAATACGCCCTGCAAAGCGGCACTACCACCGTTATCACCGAGGCTGCCGATATCGGCTCCCTGCTGGGTTACCCCGGCATCACCGCTTTTATGAAAATCTGCCGGACTCAGCCCGTCCGCTTCTTCTTTACCATCCCGCCGGTCGTCCATGCCGGTCCCGCCAACAGCGTCCCTTCCGCCTTAACCCCGGAAGAAATGAAGCGTCTGCTGTGGCGTCCGGAAGTGCTGGGGTTAGGCGAATTACCCTGGAATCAGGCCAACGAAAAATATCCCCGCCTGCTGGAATACATCG
>CAZJQF010000073.1:0-8978 GCA_964547925.1 uncultured Dehalococcoidales bacterium | reverse complement strand
GCCCGGAAATTACACGCTGACGGCGGACTAATAACCGTATTACTCCTGACGCAAAAAGACAAATACGAAGGTGCGGCCAGAGAAAACCTGGCGAAACTATCCCGGTTACCTGTTAAAGTTAAAGAGGTCAGAACACCGGCAGCCGTAAAAAAAGAAATCGTTTGGTGTGATGCCGTTATCGACGCTATTTTCGGTACCGGACTGGCCCGGGATGTCGAAGGTATTTACCGGGACATTATCACAACTATTAATGAAAGCCATAAAACGGTTTTTGCCCTGGATATTGCCTCCGGCATCAACGGCGATACCGGGCAGGAAATGGGCATTTCGGTTAGAGCCGATTACACCATCACCTTCGGCCTGCCCAAGCAGGGCAATTTGCTTTATCCGGGTTATGCCCGGGGCGGTAAGTTGTATGTCAGCCATATCGGATTTCCGCCTGCACTCTATAACGCTGCTGCGATTAAATCCGAAATAACACACTTAAACCCGCTACCGGAGAGAAGGCCGGATACCAGCAAGATGGACTACGGACCGGTATTGGTAATCGCCGGTGCCGCAAATTATTTTTGGGCGCCTTATGCCTCCGCTTATGCAGTCCTGAAAGCCGGCGGCGGTTATGTCTTTCTAGCCTGCCCTAAATCTATTACGCCGGTTATCGCTAAAAAGGGCAAGGAAATCGTCTTCCAGCCGATGCCGGAAACAACTGACGGCAGTATCGCTTTAGCTGCGAAGGATGAATTATTAGAACTCGCCGCCAGAGTAAAAATGGTCGTTATCGGTCCCGGCTTATCTCTGAACGAAGAGACCCAGCAATTAGTGCGGGACTTAGCCAAACAAATCAATAAACCGTTATTAATCGATGGTGACGGCATCACGGCCGTTGCCCGCGACACGGACATTCTGCATTACCGGAAAGCGCCGACCGTTTTAACCCCCCATCTGGGAGAAATGAGCCGTCTGACCGGTGAAGAACGCCGGGATATCGAAAAAGACCGCTTCGCTGTACTACGAGAAGCGGCCCTTAAACTGAATTCTATTATCGTCTTGAAAGGACCCCACTCGCTTGTAGGCCGGCCTGACGGTAAAGTATTCATCAATTTAAGCGGCACTACCGGCGGACAGGCCGGTATGGCCACCGCCGGCAGCGGTGATATTTTAAACGGGACTATTGCCGCCATGTATTGCCTGGGTCTTGAGCTGGAAGAAGCTGTCCGGATGGGCGTATTTATTCACGGTCTGGCCGGAGATATCGCCGCGCATAAAAAGGGTGCCGACGGCATGACCGCGCAGGATATTCTCAATAATTTGCCTTACGCCGTGCGGGATTACCGGCAGCAATATGAAAAAATAACCGCGGACTACTACAATTCGCTATTTACCGTCTGAGTATTATGTCAATTCAGCCTAGCCGACCAGATATCCGCCGTCGGCAACAATCGTGATACCGGTGATATAACTGGACATTTCACCGGCTAAAAATAAAGCCACCCGGGCGATTTCATCCGGCTGTCCCATTCTGCCTAAAACCATCCGGGACATAAATTCTTTCAGCTCATCCAGCTGCTTGCGGCGGTCGGTCCCGCCCCCCATAGACCCCCGGGCCCCTTCTGTTTTAATACCGCCGGGAGCGATAGCGTTCACCCTGATATCATATTTGCCCAGTTCCCTCGCCAGGCTGCGGGTAATCATGACGACCGCACCCTTGGAGGAATCATACGCAGACATACCGGCATAGGACGGATGCAGACCGTTGATAGACGCCAGATTGATAATACTACCGCCTGTCCCCTGTTCAACCATCGGTTTGCTGGCATACCGGCTGCATAGAAATGTTCCGGTAACATTAACCTCGAATACCTTATTAAACTGTGCCGCGGAAGTCTCCGCCAGTGCCGTCCGGGGAAAAATCCCGGCGTTATTCACTAAAATATCGACTCCGCCCATCTGCTTAACGGCAAAATCCACCATATTTTTCACCTGAGTTTCATCGCTGACATCACAGCCATATGCCCATGCAGACTTACCGGCTTCTCTTAACTCTCCGGCCGCTATTCCTGCCAGCGATTCGTTTACATCGGATACGATAACGGCCGCTCCCGCTTCCGCAAACCGGCGGCTTATGGCTAGCCCCAGTCCTTGGGCGGCTCCGGTTACAATCGCTCTTTTATTTATCAGACTTAACAAGTTAATAAGACTTACGTTATCCTGTGTCATTTTAGCCTCCCTTGATATAAACAAAAAGGCACTATCCCCAATTTTAAACCGTCTTTGGATTCAAGTGCCTTGTTGAACTATTTAATTTTAAGTATGTATTAGTCGGCTTTAAACCGATAAATAACATTCCAGCGTGAACATAAAGTATTAATGAAATTTTTTATCTCAGGATTGGGATTTTCATAAAGTTCCGCTAAAAAGCCGTGCAGTAACTCGCCGCCGGTCATACCGGCTGTCGGCTCTTTCGGTCCCGGTAAATTTACATAGACGAACTCCATCATTTGCTTCTGATAATCAATAGAACCCATTAATAAATACCTCCGCCATTCTTTAAATTTCAAACAATTGCTAATTATCTTACCACATTTTATATCCGATTACTAAATGAAAAAACCGGTACAAAAAAAATATTTTCCGTTCCGTTAAGCCCTTCAAGTATTGACAAAGCCTATAATTGGTGATATAAATTTTATAAGACTTTATGAGACTTATTACTTATATTTAATTATATTATATCTTTTTATATCGTATTATAGTAATTTATTGACATTTGTATCATTTTTTAGCCATTTTAATGGCTTGAGTGCATTAATTGATTAATGATAATTATCAGGAAGAAAAAGCTTCCCTGGCTCGAGTAACCAAAACGAGAGCAGTCGGTTGTTATGGCATAGCGGCCTTGGCCGTTATTAACGCCGCCATTATTATTTTCCTCGGTGCCGACAATACTTATTTTTCCGGTTTCGGTTTTACGGAGATATTTTTGGTTTTCCTGCCCGGTCAAAACATTACGGTCTTGATTTCACTGGTTACCCTGTTTATTGTTCTATTATTTACTTTTTTAGGTATCTGCGCCGGAAAAACATGCTACTGGGCTTTCATAGTCGGCTTCTTTTTATATGCCGTAGACTGTCTTATTTTGATTTTAATCCAGGACTGGTATAGCGTCGTTATGCACTTCATCATTTTATATTTCTTATTCCAGGGATTGAACGCCGCTAAAGAATACCGTGAGAAAGAAATCGCCGAGAAAACCCGTTCCTCGTATTAGTCATTTGGCAAATTTCCTGCGTTCCATTATAATTGACAGAACTATTATAAAAGTAATAGAATTTTGTTAACTGACTGTTCAGTATAATATTTTTTACGCAGGAAAATGAGCGTTACCAGATTAAAAGAATCCCCCGCCAGGACTACCGCCCTACGCAAAGAAGAGGTTATGAATGTAGCCGCACGCCTCTTTGCCGCTAAAGGGTATCACGCCACCACCCTGGACCAGATTGCCGAGGAAATCGGCGTTACCAAACCTGCCCTTTATTACTACGTAACCAATAAGGAAGATATCCTGCGTACCATCGTAAACCGGATGATGGAGCCGATGGAGGAAGTTACCAAAATCGCCGCCTCCGCTCTGCCTCCCCGGGAAAAGATGTCGGCGATTATCCAGGTACTCGTCCGGTTCGCTTCGGAGCGTAGAGACACGGCCCTGATTGCGTTCGAACAAAGCAATATTTTGCCTAAACGAAGCCGCGATGCTTTACGCCGCCGCGAAAAAGATGTTGAGATTGCCGTGCAGCAGGTCCTTAAGGAAGGTATTGCTAAGGGCACTTTTAGCGAGGTCAATGTCCGCATGGCCGGCTTTGCCATCCTCGCCGTCTCGAACAGTGCCTACCGGTGGTACCGGCCCGGCGGTAGTCTTTCCCCGGACAAAATTGCTGAACAGTTCCTCTCCCTCTTCGAAAACGGCTACCTGAAAAAAACCTGTAAGTAGTTACCCCACCCCCCTGAAACTTAATCTCTCGAAAAAGTATAAGAACGCTGGAGGTCTGAACATGAGTATCCGAGAAAAGCTGGCGGAAATCGCCGGCCCCAAGAACTTCTCAGATAGCCCCGCTTCCCTGGAAAGCTATGCCGCTGATTTCAGCCTGACTCCCAAAGGCAAAGCCAACTACGTTGTGAAGTTGAAAAATGCCGAGCAGATTCAGGAAGTCATCAAGCTGGCGAATGAAAATCTGATGCCTGTCGTCCCCGTTAGCTCGAAGGTCCATTTTAACGGATGCACCATCCCCAAACAGGGTGGTATCATTATGGACCTGACGGGAATGAACAAAATCCACGAAATTGACGAGCTTAACCGCCGCGTCAGAATCGAGCCCGGAGTCACTTGGGAACAGCTTTATAAAGAGCTGGCTAAAAAAGGACTCCGCATTATGATGCCCCTCCTGCCCCACCCCGACCGTTCCGTGGTCACCGACCATCTGGAACGTGAAGTAATTACCAACACCGTCTACGATTACGGCGAACCTACCCAGAGTATGGAAGTTGTCTGGCCTAACGGCGACCTTTTCAGAATGGGTTCCGCCAGCGCTCCGGGCTATCCCGATTCACCTTCGAAAGGTGCTAACCCTTCGGGCCCCGGCATCGACTTCTACCGCTTCGTTCAGGGAGCTCAGGGTACAATGGGTGTGGTCACCTGGGCTAATATTAAAATTCAAAGAAAACCCGCCCTGGATAAAATATTATTCAGCCCCATTAATGAACTTGACCGCGTCATCGATTACCTCTATCGCATCCTCCGGCTTAGAATCGGGCAGGAAGTCCTCCTGTTAGACAGCAATAATTTGGCTGCCATTCTGGGAGATACCCCCGCGGAATTCGATAAGCTGCGGGAAACCCTGCCTCCCTGGACTTTGATAATGGTCTTGAGCGCTTTGGCCATCCGTCCGGAAGAAAAAATTAAATACGAAATGAACGCTCTTAACGATATTTTCAATACCGAATTTACGGATATTCCTTTAACCGAAAACTTGCCCGGTTTCCCCGGCGTCGGCGATAAAATATTCAATTTACTGCGGCAGCCCTGGACGGACAGGAAAACCTACTGGAAGAACCGCGTGAAGGGCGGCTGCCAGAGCCTGACCTTTATTACCCGGCCGAACCTGGTCCAGAATATGATTAACATCGCCGATTTAGTCGCCGCCGAATACGGCTACCCGATTGTCGATATCGGTAGATATATTCAGCCCATCGAGCACAATCGGGCTTGCCAGCTGGAATTCAACTTCTTCTTCGACCCGGCTGACGAAAACGAAAAGGCTACTATCGGAGCTCTGTTCAATCAGGCCGCTAGATTACTCCTCGACGAAGGCGCGGTTTTCAGCCGGCCTTACGGCAGTTTGGCACCGCTGGTTTTCGAAAAAGCCGCCGGTTATACCATCGGCTTGAAGCGGCTGAAGAAAATCTTCGACCCCAACAACGTAATGAACCCCGGAAATCTGTGCTTTTAGGAGATAGAGATGCCTAAGACAAAAGTAAGTTTAGACGTAACCAATCTGGATAATTTTACCTACGATATGAGCCACTGCATTAAATGCAAGGGCTGTACCTGGGTCGACCACACCTATATGCCCGGGGTTAAATTCAGCACCCGCTGCCCCAGCGCCACCAAAGAGCTATGGGACTCCTACGGTGCTTACGGCAAGATGCGTATCGGCCTGGCCCTTAATGAAGGCAAGCTGAAATTCACCGATGAACTGCTGAAAATCATTTACGAATGCACCCTCTGCGGCGCCTGCGACGTCGGCTGTAAGAGAAACCTCGATCTGGAAATCGAACTGACTCTCGAAGCCTTACGCGTTAAAGCAGTTAAAGACGGTGCCGGCCCCATGCCCGAGCATAAAAAGATTGCCGCTAACATCGCCAAGACCCACAACCGTTTCGGGGCGAAACACAGCGAGCGGAAAGACTGGCTGCCGGCCGGCGTGAAACCCGCCGCCAAAGCCGACGTCCTTTATTTCCCCGGCTGTGCCTCGTCTTACCGGCATAAGGAAATTGCCCGTGCCACCGCTAAAATTTTAGGCAGTTCTAAAACTCCGTTCACCATGATGGCTGACGAGTGGTGCTGCGGCAACGTGCTCTATTCGGTCGGTATGATTGATGAAGCTAAAGCATTAGCCAAACGGAACATTGAGGCTATTAAAGCCACCGGCGCGACAACCCTGCTTACCAGTTGTGCCGAATGCTACCGTATGATTAAAGTGGACTACCCCAAGATGCTGGGCATCGCCACGAAAGACCTTGGCTTTGAAGTTATCCATCTGGTCGAGTTCGTCGACCGGGCTGTTAAAGCCGGTTCTCTGAAGTTGACCAAAACCGTTGACCTGAAGTTACACTATCACGATTCCTGCAGTCTCAGCCGCCAGAGTGAACCCTGGACACCCTGGAAAGGCGAGAGAGGACTGTGGGGCGTTGTCAGCCCTAATCTGGAAAGACGCCGCGGCAGCAACGGTATTTACGACTTACCGCGGGAAATTCTCAGCAGCATCCCCGGCATTAAACTTATCGAAGGTATCCGCAAGAGAGAAAATGCCTGGTGTTGCGGTGCCGGTCGCGGCACGAAAGACGCCTTCCCGGATTTCGCAAAATGGACGGCAAACGAGAAACTCACCGAAATAAAAGAAATCGGGGCTGAAGCGGTTACCGCTACCTGCCCCTACTGCAAAGAGAACCTCGCCGGTACGGCGGCGGCTGCCCGTGAAAATCTTACCGTCCTGGACTTTTCCGAAATTATCGCTCAGGCAATCTCACGTTAAGGAGGCCGAATAAAATGACAATAACGAGTTTAATCAAAATAACCCCGGAAATCTGTGCAGTGCTGGCGGATATCGTCGGCAAAGCATACATCTCGGTTGACCCGGCTATCTGCGAAGGTTACCGCTCGGGACCGGGTGGCTACGAAAGCGGTCTGGGCTACGAAAGAGTCATGACCTGCATCCCCGGCTGCGTTATCCTGCCTCGTACCACCGAGGAAATCCAGAAAATCGTCCGGATCTGCAACCGTTTTAAAGTGCCGTACGTTCCTTACAGCACCGGTTTTTACGGCCCGCGTTCTCACCCGCATGTCGAAGGCGCGTTATTAATCGATATGAAGAGAATGAACGATTTCGAGATTGATGAGCGTCACCTCTACGCTGTCGTGGGTACGGGTGTCATCTACTCCCAGTTGCAGCAAGAAGCATTCAATAAGAACTGTTACGTGGTTATCGGCGGCGGCGGTGCCCAGGCAAGTGTTGTGGCTAATCTCATCGGAGACGGTTGGTCGCCCTTAAGCCACCGTATCGGGCTGCCGCACCGGCGTATTCTCGGCACTGAATTCGTTACCCCCGATGGGGAGATAATCAGAATGGGCTCGCTGGCTACCGGTGACGACTGGTTCTGGGGCGAGGGCCCCGGCCCTGATTTACGCGGTATGTTGCGCGGCTTCACCGGCTTGCGCGGCTGCCTCGGTATCGTCACCAAGATGGCCGTTAAATTACTGCCTTTCCAGCCGGAAAAGTTGAAACCGGCGGGCATCACCCCGAATACGCACCTTGAATTACCCCAGAATCGGATTAAATGGATTAACTTCACCGTCACCAGCACCGAGCACCTTCGCGAAGCTATGTATGAAATCGCCCAGGCGGAAATCGGCGGCGCGGTTACCAAGGTTCCGCTCTTCTGGAGAGCTATTGCTAAAGCCAGATGTAAAGAGGAATTCTGGGAACTCTGGTCAAAGGAAAATGAGCAAACCGTAGCTAACTTCTTCGTCTTGCGTGTCCTGTTGATTGCCTACACCTCCGAAGAACAAATGGCTTACGAAGAACGCGTTTTGGCCGATATCATGAAACGGCACGGCGCCGAACCCCGCAGCACCAAGCCCTCCGATGAGTCCTGGCTTAAAAACGCCGACTCTGCCGGAATGTGGCTTATGTGCGGCAGCTATGTCTCTGTCGATTACATCATTGAAACCATTGAGCACGCTGTGAAACACGGCCAGAACTACGCCAAACTGAAGAAAAAGTTTACCCCGCCCTTAATGCCGGATTACGGCGACCCCGGCTGGTTCCAGAGCTTCGAGCTCGGCCATCAGGGCTATTCCGAATTTTTAATCTATTGGGACCAGGACGAAAATACCGATGGTGTCGACCATTTCTACCTGGAGACTTCCAAGGAGAACATCAAGAAGCACTTCTATACTTCCTTACTCGGTCCCCACCAGCCGTTATACCTAACCGGTCCGGCTTTCGGCCCGAACTATCATAAATGGATGTTAGCCTTTAAGGAAGAGTTCGACCCGAACTGGGTTTCTCATCCGCCGGTTCCGTTCGCCCATGACGAGTTCGTCGATAGGGCTAAATGGATGAAACCGATGAAGGATTGGCCGGAACCGAAGAATCCGGAATACAAGAAATATACCGAAACCAAATAAGTAATGTGTAGTTAGTAGTTAGTAATTTGTAATTTGGTTTAACGTAATTTACACGACGTCCTCACTTGATTACAATTAAGTGAGGACGTTTAGTTTAACGGGGAAAATCAGCGATGTGTTTTATTTCCGCAATTATTTTAGCCGCCGGTGAATCGAAGCGGATGGGCGAAGCCAAGCTGCTCCTGAAATGGCGCGAAGCGTCTACTATTTTCGAGCAGACGGTGGACAACTATCTGGCTTCGGCGGTTAACGAGGTTAATGTCATTCTGGGCAACAATGCCGCCGAGCTGGAAAAACTCCTCGGCGACCGTTCGGTTATGGTGGCCCTGAATCCGCAATATACCAAAGGGATGAGCACCTCGATAGTCACCGGCATCAACACGATGAGCCCGCGGACTCACGGCATTATGCTGGCTCTGGCCGACCAGCCGTCCGTCAACAGCGAAACCATCAACCGCCTGATTCAGGTATTCCAGTTGAAGCAAAAAGGGATTGTCTTACCCACTTATCACGG
>CAZJQF010000072.1:7151-9094 GCA_964547925.1 uncultured Dehalococcoidales bacterium | reverse complement strand
GCCGGTCTGGAGGAATTCCTGTCTTTTGCCGAATATATCGCCGCTGAAGGTAACAAAGATATTATTCTGTGCGAAAGAGGTATCGTGCCGGTCGGGAAAGGCAAGAGTTATACCAGATATAATCTGGATTTAGCGGCGGTGCCGGCCGCTCAGAAAGAAACCTATCTGCCTATCGTGGTCGACCCGAGCCATGCGACCGGACGGCGGGATTTAATCTTCAGTATGAGCTGTGCGGCTGTTGCGGCGGGAGCGGCCGGGATTATGGTCGAAGTGCATTATAACCCTTCTGAAGCAATCGTTGATGCCCAGCAGGCCATCACCCCTGACGAACTCAAGGAAATTATCGTTGCCTGTAAAAAGATACGGTCGGTGGTTGCTTCGCACAAAAACAAAGGTTAAAATAAACGCAAGATGAAAACAATCACAGTGAATATGGGGCATACCCAGTACGATATTCTTATCGGCAGCGGACTCCTGGCAAAGACCGGGGATAAACTTAAAGAGTACGGTTTTAACGGTAAAGCGGTAGTTATCACCGATACGACGGTTAACGGGCTCTACGGGCAAATTCTGGAAAGCAGTTTGTCCGAGTCTGGTTACGAGACGGTGTTTTTTACTTTGGAACCCGGAGAGAAGCAAAAAACACTGGCCAAGGCCGGGCGGTTGTTCACACTCTTAGGTGAGGCGATGGCGGATAAAAAAACACCGGTTTTAGCTTTTGGGGGTGGGGTTATCGGTGACCTGGCCGGTTTCGTGGCGGCCAATTATATGCGGGGTATACCGCTGGTACAGATACCGACAACTTTACTGGCTCAAACCGACAGCAGTATCGGCGGTAAGGTGGCGGTAGACCACGGACGGCTGAAAAATATGGTCGGTGTCTTTTACCAGCCGAAGCTGGTTATTTCCGATATCAATGTTTTGAAAACATTAAGCCCGGTAATTTTAAGTGACGGTCTCGCCGAAGTCATAAAATACGGTGTTATCTGTGATGAGTCCTTTTTTGAGTATCTGGAGAAGAATATCGGACGTATTAAAAAATTCGATGAATCAGTTTTGGAATATACCGTGTATCAGTCTGCTTTGATTAAAGCCGGCATTGTGGAACAGGATGAGAAAGATACCGGACTGCGCAATATCCTGAATTTCGGGCATACTATCGGGCATGCTATCGAATCGGTTTCCGGTTTTACAGTCGGACACGGTCAGGCGGTGGGACTGGGTATGATTGCCGCAGGGAAAATATCGCATAAAATGGGTATGTTCAGCCCGGATGATTTAACTCGTTTAAAAAGACTTATCAAGCAAACCGGCTTGCAGGTAACACTGCCGGATTTAAAGATCAACTCTTTATTGCAGGCGATGCATCACGATAAAAAGGCAACCGCCGGAAAAGTGAAATTTATTTTGGCCGCCGGTATCGGTCAGGCTGCAATTACGGAAGGGGTAAGCCTGTCGGGAGTAGAACAGGTATTAACTGATTGGCATGAGACGACCTAGAATTTGTGCCGTAATCACGGAGAACAATTATGAGGTGGCGGCAGGTATTTGGCGGTTCGTGGACTTTTACGAGGTACGGTTAGACTTAATCGGGGACGGCTGGCAGGAATGGGTGAAAAAGTTGAACCGTCCCTGGATTGCCACTAACCGTTTGCCGGAAGAGGGCGGCAAGTGGTCGGGCAGTGAAATAGAAAGAATATCCAGGCTTTTGGAAGCGGTCAAACTGGGAGCCCATATCGTCGATATCGAATTAAGGACGGAAGGGCTGGCAGACATTCTGGCACAACTCAAACGGAAAAAAGTCCAGTGTCTGGTATCGGTCCATAATTTGAAAGAGACACCGCGTATCGAGGAGCTCAAGGGGATAGTCCGGGAGCAATTGGCTGCCGGGGCGGATATTTGTAAGGTTGCGACGACAGCCCAGCGTTTTGAGGATAATATGG
>CAZJQF010000072.1:0-7051 GCA_964547925.1 uncultured Dehalococcoidales bacterium | reverse complement strand
GGAGCGGAGATAACCATTCTTAACCGTAAACAGGAGTTGGATTGGGCGGTAGCATTAGCGGTGAGAATCGGGAAAGCATATAACAGTGAAATTTCCGCTCTGGAATTATCTACCAAAAACCTGAAACAGTCTCTGGCCGGTGCGGATATTTTAGTAAATGCGACCAGCGTCGGTATGTCCCCCAAAATAAATGAAACACTGGTACCGGTTAATTTGTGGCGGCCGGGTTTGACGGTTTTCGACGTCATTTACAATCCGGTAGCAACCAGATTATTAATAGACGCCGAAAAGGCCGGGGCGAAAACCATCGGTGGACTGGAAATGTTAGTCGGTCAGGGAACGGTTGCTTTTAAGTTATGGACGGGAGAAAAAGCCCCGGAGGCAATTATGAAAAGAGCCGCGTTAGAGGCGTTAAGATCGTGAAAACCAGCGTAGCGCTAATCGGATTTATGGGGACGGGCAAGACTGCCGTGGGAAAAATCCTGGCGGAGAAGCTCGGCAAGCGGTTTATCGAGCTTGATGAGCTGATTGAAAAGCGGGCCGGGAAGTCGATTAATGAGATTTTCCGTGGCGGGGAAATTGCCTTCCGGGAGATGGAAATCGCTGCGGTTAAAGAAGTTGCCGGGAAGAAAAACCAGGTGATTGCCTGCGGTGGTGGCGTGGTATTGAACCGCATAAATATCGACCGGCTTAAGGAACAGGCGGTCGTTGTTCTATTAACCGCCTCGCCGTTAGTGATTTTAAAGCGTACGTCCGGAAGTAACGACCGGCCCTTGTTAAATACCGGCGACCGTTTAACCAGAATCCGGGAGCTATTGAAATTCCGGCGGCCTTTTTACGGGCGGGCGGCTGATTTACAAATTAATACGAGCCGTTTAAGTATCGCGGCTATCGCTGAGGAAATCATGCAAAAGTTGAGACAGGATGAAAGCTTCCGTATCTAAAAGTGAAATTAAAGGCCGGATAAACGCCCCTTCTTCGAAGAGTTACACCATCCGCGGGCTGATGTGCGCGGCTCTGGCGAAAGGGGAAAGTGAAATTGTTTATCCGCTGGAAGCCGATGATACTCTGGCAGCCGGTAATGTCTTACAGAAAATCGGCATCGCTTTAGATAAAAGTGCTTACGTCTGGCGGGTTATTGGCGGCAATTTAAGGAAGCCTTACGGTGATGTTTTTTGCCGCGACTCTGCGGCTACACTAAGATTTATGGCCGCTATCAGTGCTCTCGTGCCGGGTAAAGTAAAGCTGGCCGCAGGCACCTCATTGTCTCAAAGGCCTCTAAAACCTTTGCTGGACGCATTACGGCAGCTTGGGGAGCAGTGCGAGGCACCGAACGATTTGCCGCCCGTAACGGTCTCGGGAGGAGGTCTTAACGGCGGATTGGCGGAATTCCCCGGTGATGTCAGTTCTCAGTTCGTTTCGGCGTTATTGCTGGCGGCCCCGTTAGCTAAAGAAACGGTCAGGATTAAATTGACTACGCCGTTAGAATCTAAACCGTACGTGTTGATGACTCTCGAATGCCTTAACAAATTCGGTATCGGTGTCAGGACCTCGGAAGATTTATCCGAATATGAAATTACCCCCCAAAAATACCGTCCGGTGAAATATATCGTTGAAGGCGATTGGTCGTCGGCTTCTTACGCCCTGGCTTTGGGTGCAGTCGCCGGTGAAGTTACCGTAAGTAATCTGAATATGCAGAGCCTGCAGGGCGATAAAGTGATTTTAGATTTACTGCGGCAAATGGGAGCTTCGGTTGCGGTTAACGAAAATACGGTTACCGTAAAAAAGGCGAAATTAAATTCGATTATTGCCGACCTTTCCGACTGCATCGATTTGCTGCCTACTATGGCTGTCTTAGCGGCGGTAGCCGAAGGTACGAGCGAGTTATCCGGCATCAGCCGGGCGCGGCTCAAGGAATCCGACCGCGTTACCGCGCTGGTGGAAGGGCTGACTAAAATGGGTGTGCCCGTCCGGGAAATGAATGACCGGCTGGTGATTACCGGCTCGGCGGTAAAAGGGGCAATTATCGATTCTAAAAACGACCATCGCATTGCGATGGCGTTCGCTATTCTCGGCACAATAGTGGGCAATACCGTTATCGAGGGTGCCGAATGCGTTTCCAAGACCTATCCGGATTTCTGGCGGATGCTGCGGAGCATCGGAGGTAAGGTGAAGACAGATGGGAAATAGGCTGGGCAAATTGTTTACCGTAACCGGCTTCGGCGAAAGTCATGGTTCGTGCGTGGGTGTGGTTATCGACGGCTGTCCGGCCGGTTTGAAAATAGCGGCGGCCGATATCCAGGCGGCACTGGATAAACGTAAGCCGGTTAAGGGGACGCTGGCCACCTCCAGGGTTGAGGAAGATAAGGCAGAAATTCTTTCCGGAATTTTTAACGGATATACTACCGGGGCCCCAATATGTCTGCTGGTGCGTAATAAAGATACCGACTCCAGCGTTTATGAGAAAATGCGGTTTTTACCGCGGCCGGGTCATGCCGATTTCACCGCTTTTATGAAATACGGCGGCTTTAACGATTTCCGCGGCGGCGGCCGGTTTTCCGGCCGGATTACCGCCGGATATGTGATGGCCGGGGCTGTAGCCCGAAAATTATTAGATACACTTCACATTGATATTTTTGCTCATACTATCGAAATCGGCGGCGTGGCAGCCGGTCCGGTGAGTTTATTTCAGATTAAAAAGAACGTGACCCAAAATCCGTTACGCTGTGCCGATGTTAGAGCAGCCGAGGTTATGCTCCAAAAAATCAAGGAAGCCGGGGCAGCCGGGGACAGCGTGGGCGGGGTGGTGGAAGGCATCGCTTTGAACGTACCGGTCGGGCTGGGCGAGCCGGTTTGCGATACGCTGGAAGGCGATTTGGCGAAGGCGTTATTCGCTATTCCGGCTATTAAAGGTGTGGAGTTCGGGGCGGGTTTTCCGGCGGCCGCGAAAAGTGGCTCGGAAAATAACGACGCCTTCGTAATGAAAGGCGGGAAAATCCTGACGGCGACGAATAATGCCGGCGGTATTTTGGGCGGCATCAGCAATGGTATGCCTCTTGTCGTGCGGGTTGCCGTGAAACCGACCCCGTCTATTGCCGCCGCACAGCAGACCGTCGATTTAAAACTCAAGCGTGCCGCTAAATTGGAGATAAAAGGCCGGCATGACACGTGTATCGTGCCCCGGGTCGTTCCGGTGGTGGAAGCGATGATGGCCGTGACTTTATGCGATTTTGCTTTAAGAGCAGGAAAAATACCGGGAGTTATTGAATGAGTATTAAGGAAAACCGTAAAGAAATCGACCGTATCGACGGGCAGATTGTCCGTTTGCTTGGTGAAAGAACCAAGATTGCCCGTGAAATCGGTGAAGAGAAAAAAAAGCTCGGCAGGCAGATTACGGATAATACCCGCGAAAAGCAGGTGCTGGAACATATTAAAAAGCTGGCGGCCGGAGAAAATCTGAGCCCGGAAGACGCGGAAACAATCTATCGCCTGATAATCGCGGCCACGAAGAGCAGCGAGGGAAATCCGGTAGAAATTGAGGTTGAAAAAGCATCAGGTAAAACCGGTGAAAAGAATGGCTTCAAAGTGGCCATTCTCGGCGGGTCGGGGAAGATGGGTCAGTGGGTGGCTGCCCGGCTGCGGGATGAGGGTAATTCGGTTGTGATAACGGGCCGGAACAAAAAGAAATTACTGGCCGCCGGGAAAAATCTCGGGGTGAAGACCGCCACCAATATCGCCGCGGTCAAGCAGGCGGATGTTGTTATCATTTCGGTATCTATCGGCAGTTTTGCCGACGTGGCGGCGGAAATCGCCCCGTATGTAAAACCCGGGCAGGTCATCGTCGATATCACTTCGGTCAAGACGAAGCCGGTTAACATAATGCACAAGTATTTCAGAATGGCGGATATATTAGGTATCCATCCGTTATTCGGACCGGGGGCCAAAAGTGCGGCTAATATGAACTTCGTTTTAACGCCGACCAATATCAGGGAATCGGCTCTGGCTCAAAAAGTAACTAAATATCTGGAAGCCCGCAGTGCCCATGTTACTATAATGACACCGCAGGAGCACGACGGGATGATGAGAGTTATCCTCGGTTTGGCTCACTATATCGCTATCGTATCTGCCGATACGCTATCAGGTTTGAAAAATATCCGGCAGATGGCGGCCATCAGCGGCATTACCTATAAAGTACTGCTGACGTTAATCGAAAGTGTGATTTCCGAAGACCCGGAGCTTTATGCCACGTTACAGATGGCATTACCGGGCTTGCCGGAATTGGAACAGGAATTTCAGCATAAAGCCGCCATCTGGGCTGATTTGGCAAAACGCCAGGATAAAGCGATGTTTACCAAAAGGATGATTGCTATCAGAGATAAGCTGGAGAAAAACTCCGTCGATTTCGGCAAAGCTTACGCGAATATGTACCGGCTGGTGGAAGGCCTGAAATAAGCCTACGCCGGTCTGGTTTCATACGAGGTGAAAATAAAGTCCAGGTCGTCCTGCAGGGCTTTTACTTTATCGGCAGCGAACAGTTCTTCGTTGATATCGATCACCAGTTTCATTTCACCGATGGCGGAGCCGACCAGATGAGCCCGGACGCATTCTTTGCCGTTCGCCGCTCGGAAGGTCAGAGTGCCGCGAGAGATAAAAGACGAGGAATCAGTGGGCAGGGAATAAGTCTCGAACTTGGTCTCGCCCAGCGAAACGCCCTGTTTGAGCGTCAGGTCCCGTAATTCGTCGTAAAGCAACTCCGGTTTGATATTGAAATAAGTCTTTTTAATCTGCATCTCCGCACCCTCTTCGCTACATCATAGGCCTGCAGTAAAAAGATTGTCAAGGAAAAGCCTGTCGGTTGGTTGTGATTGGTAGAGACACGGCACGCCGTGTCTTAAAAATAATAGGGATTATTTACTCCGGCCGGAACAGAAACCGACTGATTAATCGCCTTTTTAAGGCGGATATTGGATATTTTCCTGAAATAATATTAAAATATAGCATCTACATGTAAGTGAAATATTAAATAAGGAGATTTGTAATGGACGAAGCATTGGTAAAGAAAGATTTAGAGGGACTCTTACTCGATTACGTCTATCCCAGCGGGTTGCACTATACCGTGCATATCAAACCCGATAAGCTGGACTTTACGAGTCCCTGGCCGGGTGAGCAGCGCAGAATGCCGCCGCCTCCCAAGCCTGGTGAAGAGCGGAAAGGCCCAATTATAATGCCGCCCCCCGGTGGTGTAGATTACCGGGCCCGCAAGCTCCGCGAGGGATTATATGAAGTCCACTGGATCGTTGAAAGTAAGGTCCATGTCGCTTTAATTTTCGATTTCGAAAATAAAAGAACGATGGCCGCCGCTCTCATGCCCGGCCAGACCGAGCAATTCGAGGAAGCCGACTGGGCGAGATGGGTCCTTCCTTCCGAGAATCTGAAAAAATATCAGGGTGAGGGACACAGCTAGAGGTTAAACAATTCGGTTTTCATAGGGGCAGGCTGACCAGCCTGCCCCTTCTCTTTTAATCGACCATGAAGAAAGAACAGGCTGATTTTAAATCAGCCGCGACAAAATAACTACCATCCCGACGGAAGTCGGGAACTTTTTCAATAACCGATTCTTCCCCTTCACTGTGTTCAGGTTCAGAATGACAAATAATTTGGTGCTATAATGGATTGAATCTATGGATGAAAAAAGTCTGGAACTGCTGGAATTTCCGCGTATCAGAGAGCAGGTCGCTTCTTATGCCTCTTTTAAGCCGGGACAAGAACTCGCGCTGAGGCTGCAGCCGCTGACGGATTACGCTCAAATATCGCATTTGTTAAAGCTTTCGGCGGAAGCCCGGCTGATCTTAAGTATCGAGCCGTCTTTCTCTATCGGCGACGTGCATGATATCCGCGAATCGGCACGGCTGGCGGGCATCGGTAAAATCCTCGAAGCGGAAAGCCTGCAGGAAATCCAGGCCACCCTGGCGGCATTGATATATATACGCAGCCGGTTGGAAAGACGCCAGACCGAACTGCCGCTGCTCTGGAAAATCGGTGAAGGCATCATCGAACTGCCTGATTTGGAAAGGCAGATCGGGCGTTGCTTTATGCCGGACGGCCAGATTAGAGATGACGCTTCGCCCAAGCTGGCGAAAATCCGCCAGCAGTTGAAAAGAGTCCGCAGCGAATTGTTAGCCAGCCTGCAAACGATTATCAACTCGGATAATTTACAAAAATCGATTCAGGAACCGATTATCACCGAGCGTGAAGGCCGGTATGTTATTCCGGTGAAAGCCGAATACCGTAAGGACTTCCGCGGTATCGTCCATGATGTTTCCAATACCGGCGCGACGGTTTTCGTCGAGCCGTGGTCGGCTATCGAGCCGGGTAACGAAATCCGGGAGCTCGAAGTCCAGGAAAGATATGAAATCGAGCTGATTCTGCGTGAGCTGAGCAATCAGGTGGGGGCTTATGCCTCCGATATCAGCCGCAGTATTTCCCTCGTGGCGGAAATCGATTTGGCGCTGGCTAAGGCGAGATATGCCCGGAAACTGAATGCCGCCGAGCCGGTGATTATAGAATCGGGCAGTGACGGACAAATCAAACCGGTATTAAAACTTATCGATGCCCGGCATCCTTTATTAGTGGAAAAAGCCGTGCCGCTTTCGGTGGAAATCGGGAAAGACTTTTCGATTCTGGTGATTACCGGTCCGAACACCGGCGGCAAGACCGTGGCTCTGAAAACCGTCGGCCTACTAAGTCTGATGGCCCAGTCCGGTTTACCCATTCCGGCGGCACCGGAAAGTGTGCTTCCGGTCTATGATAATATTTTTGCCGATATCGGCGATGAGCAGAGTATCGCCCATACGCTTTCCACCTTTAGCTGGCATATCAGTAATATCGTGCGGATTTTAAATAAGGTAACCGACCGCAGCATGGTGCTGCTCGATGAGCTCGGCACCAGCACCGACCCCTCGGAAGGCTCGGCACTGGCCCGCTCGCTGTTATTATATTTGAAAAACCGGGGGGCGATGGCGGTCGCTACGACCCATTTCAGCGAGTTGAA
>CAZJQF010000071.1:0-9102 GCA_964547925.1 uncultured Dehalococcoidales bacterium | reverse complement strand
ATACGACAACCGTAGCCAGTACCGTTACCACTACTGTCGGAGCTTCTCCTACCGCTACTACTACTAAAACCACAGGAATAATCGAAACAATTCCCGCAACAACGACAAAACCGGTTACCAGGCCTGCCAGTTGGGACGAGTTTGGAAAACCCGTATATGGCGGAACGTACAATTACCGCGCCTGGCCTGGGTTGGACCAGATGTTCTATGACCCCTATTTACAAAGCGGTTACGGAGGCTACGCGGCATTTAATTTAGCTTATGAAAATCCGTTTTATTTGAACTGGTATGTAGACCGTGCGGTTAATCCGCTTAAATCAACCGAGCAAAACAACCTCACGCTGGTAGTGGGAGCATTGGTTGATTCATGGGAGATGCTCGACCCATCGACTATTGAATGCCACGTCCGACAAGGTGTCCACTGGTGGAACCGGCCCCCGGCCAACGGCCGTGAAGTTATTGCCGGTGACATCGTCGCTCACTATGCCCGGATAATGGGTTGGGATGGAGGCAAACCGAATGGTGTATTTGCCAGTGGTCTCAACCTGATCGATTCCGTAACAGCACCGGACGATGACACGTTAATTTTTAAACTGAAACAAGGCAACTTTATTGCTTACTGCCAGGTCTTCCGCGAAGAGACCGCCAGCACGAAGATAGAATATCCGCTCGGCAAACCTGTTACGAAAGCCGCAGACATGATAGGCACCGGTCCCTACTGGGTTAAGGAGGAAGTCCCGGCGTCTTCCATCACGTTCGAAAGGAATCCTGATTACTGGGCTTTCGACGAACGCTTCCCAGAGAACCGCTTGCCCTATTTTGATGAAGTTACCGTAACGCAGATTCTGGATATGACAACTGCCATAACGGCGCTGAGAACAGGCAAGCTCGATATGCTGGGCAGCCTCGACTGGCGGCAGGCAGCGACTCTGGCAGAATCCAACCCTGAGTTAAAACAGGTCTATGGAACAACTATGGGCTACGGTTTGAGATTGCGGGTCGATCAACCTCCATTTAACGATATCAAACTCAGAAAAGCCCTGCAGATGGCAATCGACCTGCCACTGTTAGCCGAAACCCATTACGGCGGAACAGTAGATCCGGTACCATACGGTATCGGGACTCCGAATGACGAGGGCTGGTATACTCCCTTCAACGAGTGGCCGCAGAGTTTACGGGACGAGTATACCTGTAACCCGAAAGAAGCAACAGCAATCCTGATGGATGCCGGCTATACACTGGGTAATCCGTTAAGGTTCGAGGTTACGGCGGAAACCACCGTGGACTTAGACCAGTTGCAGATTCTCCAACAGATGTTCGCTGCTGTCGGCTTCAAAATGACCATTAAAACCATCATGCCGGGTGCTTTGTACCCCACGATCGCTATGAAGCAATACCAGACCATATACAACTATACTACCGGCCTGGCTTTCAACAAACTGACAAGCATTCAATATTTTAGCCCCACCCAAATTGGGTTGACGACAACGCAACTGACCACCGCTCAGGCCGCTGAAATGGAGGCTATCATTAACAAATTCAGGTTGAGCCCAACGCTTGAAGAAGCCAAGGCCGCATTCCTGGCGACCGAGCAATATTGTCTGGCTCAGCACTGGGATATCCTGACGGTTGCTCCTCTATCTTATACCGTTTGGTCTCCCGGCTTAGGTGGCTATTCCGGCGAGGCTACCAACATCAATACAAGCAACTGGATTGCGAAGATCTGGAAGAAATAAAGCACTAATCAATGTCGTAAAAGAGGCTGTCTGTTTAAGCGGACAGCCTCTTTTATTTGCCGTAAATAATTATTTTATACTCATCGTATAAAACGTAATCGGTAGTATCCATTAAACTAAAACACCCTCATGGTATCACACACTTCTACATTAAAATCTAAGCTCTTATTAATCCAGGCCAGAATGTACCGCGGCATAGCACCACTTACCTGTAATCAGCTCCGGTACAAAAACCGGGAATTGTTAGTGGTGGAGACAGTGAAGATTAAAATGAGGCTTGTTTACCCGTCTGATTGTAGGGAATAACTCAAAAGAAGTATACTAGAGCAGTTTTACCGTATCGCGCCTTTGATATATTTAGTACTGATTTTTGAGAAAACAAATGGCAGAAACACAAAAAATTACCGCATTTAACCCGGAATCTGATCGAAGAAAAATGTCGCCGGATGAGCCGCCGCCCGGATTTCCTGAACTGGCCGGTAATTTCCGATTCGAACCGTCTTCCGTAAAGCTGGCCAAACGCTTGGATACACTGGAGAACAAGATTGTTTACCTGGTGGATATAGGGTTTGGGGGCGGCTATGCCTTCATGCAGGAAGTACAGCATTGGTTTGCTGGAAACATGCCTTCCGTAACCACCATCCTCAAGCGTAAATCAGGGCATGTTTTTATGGATGATGATAATACCCTGTGGGATGAAATTAAGGGAAAAGGTGATGCCGTTATCCTCGGAGTAGCCGGCTGACCGGGCTGTGTTTCAGCAGTTGCTGGAGGCGGCGTTAACCTGGAACAAAATTACGGCATCCCCGTGGCTCCAATCTCTGCCTATACCATGGAGGCAGTAGCCAAGACCTACCCTCGTGCCCTCGTCCTGCCGATAATCTATACCCCCACTGCTGTAATCGGGGCGTCTCCGGAAACGCTCTATAAAAAAATGCTCGAAGGCAATGACCCAGAAACCGGCAAACCGGTTATCCAGGAAATCATCGAAGCTCTGACGAAGCCCCAGCAGAAAAAGAAGCTCGAACCGGCTCCGGCGCCTCCGTCGGGACCACGGGAAAAGCAGCTAACAGACACCGATGATAACCTGCAGCAGGTATTCTATGACCGTGGCTGGACGGACGGGCTCCCCATCATCCTGCCGACAGCGGAACGTATAGAGAGAATGCTCAGGGGAACCAGCCACGCTCTGGATGAGGTCGTCGCGCAGATCTATGACCATGACCACCATGAAATGATAAAGTGCACCGTGCGTGATATCGCCGTTACGGCGGTGATGGCCGGCGCCAAGCCGGAGTACCTGCCCGTGATACTGGCCATCGCTTCCACGAGACAATCATCCATCGCCCCTTCAACCACGGCGTTCGGCAACCTGCTCCTGGTAAACGGGCCAATCCGTAATGAGTTGAAGATGAATTCGGGCATCGCGGCTTTCAGCCCGATAAACCAGGCTAATTCGGTCATCGGCCGGGCGTGGACTTTGATGAGTATCGCCTGGGGATGCGCCCATGTTAAAAGGACGCTCTGGAGCTCGCAGGGGAGCCCGGAGCTTTATAACAACATGTGCGTCGCCGAAAATGAGGAAAGGAGCGGCTGGACGCCTTTCCACATGGATAAAGGTTTTAAACCGGAAGAAAGCGCCGTCAGCCTTTTCCGGGGTTGGGCCGTGGTTAATAGCATCGGCTGCGCGGCCAACCGCCCGCTCCATGAAGAGCTTAGTCGGCAGTTTACCGCCATACCGCCGATAGGCTCGCGGGCGACGATAGTCATCGACCCGCTTATCGCCACGAATCTCAAGGACAATGAAGGGTTCTCGACCAAGCTCGACTACTGCAAGCACCTTTGCGAGAACATTAAAATCAAGGCCGGAGATTACTGGAAGACTGACCATATCAATATGTTATTATCCGGAGAAGCCATCAAAGGCGTGGAACCTTTTGCCACATGGAAATCTCTCCCGGATGACGCCTTGATTGCGCCTTTCAGTATCCCGGAAAATATCAATATCCTGGTGGTCGGTGGGGAAACAAGCCCGTTGTGGAAGGTTTCCGAATACGGTTACACGGGCAGTGCTTCCGTGGATAAATGGCGGTAAGTTGCCCTGAAATAAACAGGTTGTACAAACAATAAGCCCTCCTCCAGACAGGGAAGGGCTCGTTGTTTGTAGTGAAGACAGGTCTTAGCCTGATTTAACAGGATAACCCAACACTTTCCAGCGTATCAGGCCTCCTCTTAAAGCCTTGACCTTATCCGCATCGTAGCGTAAACCCAGCAATTCTCGCGCCATACTGACGCTTGTGGAATCGTTTACTCAAGCGCAATAAGGCACCAGTAATATATCTGCGGGTAATGCTGAAAGCATCAATTCTCTTTCCTGCGGGTCTCCCAGAATATTGTAATAAATATTGACGGCGCCATGAATATACCCGGTAGAGTATTCGCTGCTCTCCCGGGTATCTATTATTACTACTTTTTCCCCCATATCCATTAATCGCTTTAACTCTTCACAGGATATGCGCCGAACACCATCGTTGCCCATCTTACTCCATTCCCGAAATGTTTATGGCTCCATTTTCTATCGCCAGTTATCTATTGATACCCCTTTGCCAAGCCTGAAATCGGTAATAAACCATAGAGTATTCGATTGACCGCCGACCACCACCGTATTAACGCCCCGGGGATTATTGAAGGGTGTTATCAAAGTATCGGGAGGCAGCTTAAGCCAAGAAGCGTAGGGTTCGAGTCCTTGCGCGCCCAGGCTGCCCATCATCGTGGCAACAACGCCGTTGCCCCAGTATTGCTGTACGGGGATTTTGACGTTCTTGCAAAGCCAGCTGCCCAGCGCCTCCTTGCTGGGAAATCCCTGATGGTCATGGAGTATCCTGGCTACCAGGGGGTCGGCGCAGAGCAAGGCCGCGGAACCTATGCCGCAAACCGATTTCATGTAATCCCGTATCAGCAGTTGCGGCGGGTATTCAGTCAGGGCCTCACCGGCGCAGGAGATATAAGTCCATCCCGTGCCTACGGTAGCCACGCTTTCTTTTTCCTGATACCCGAACTGTACGTGCAGCGGTGACCATCCTGCCGGTAAAGCTTCCTCATTCTCCGCGATGCAACAGTTGTTGTATTGAAGGTTGCTGCCCAGTGTACTGAATGTAGTTTTTCCGGCATGGAGGTTGCCCGCGGTCTTGGACATTATTGTGAAAGCCCTGCCGATGACCGCATTAGCTTCACTAAACGGCCCCATCGCATGGGTGCCGGAGTTCATGCCTATCTCCCGGCGAATGGGCCCGTTAACGATAATTATATTGGCCATCGAAGTGGTGGAGTTGCCGAAAGGCACCTGCGTGGCTATGGACAGGATTACCGAAAGATGTTGAGGTTTGGCTCCCGCCATCACGGCGCAGATTGCCACTTTTTCTACCGTAAGCTGCCGCCCGCCCGACGGCCAGGTAATAGTTTTAACCACCTCGTCGGGTTTATGGCTGGTACCTTTGATCATGGCTGCTACTCTATCTTCTGTAGGGAGTACTATCGGGAGGTAATCTGTCCAATCACGGGCTTTAAAAAGTTCTTGCAGGTTCTCTTCAGTATCAGGCGGCAATTCTCTCGGCTCCGTGGCCGAAGGAGGAAAACCGGTTAATTGTTCTTCGGGAGTTAAAGGCTTGGTGAGGGCGTCGATAATCTGCTCCATGATTGGCCGTCCGGTCGTCGGGTCTTTGCCATTCACATATGCCTCGTGTACCGCCCGAGATACCCCGGCCACAGGCAGCGGGAACGTGGTATAACGGAGAGGCATGCCATTGTTATAAAGCCTATCGTATCCCTTGAGGTACTCAGAGACATTTATGGCGGTGCAGGGTGCGGTAGGTATACCGAGTTTCTCCAGTGATATGGCACAGCGGCTCAAGGCCGCTCCGCAGCCATCTCAACAGCTTAAGCCGATAACACAGGCATCTCCCTCGGCTTGGATTTTCGTCCATAAAACCGGGTCATCATCCCCGAACATCCCCTTTTTCTTAACCAGTATGGTCTTCGCTGAAGGTATGTGCTGGCTGAACCAGTCCTGCATCGCTGCGAAAAGGTCATATCCTCCGGTAGGTCCTCCCCAACCGATATCAACCAGGTAGATTATTTTACCTTCCAGGCTGGAAAATACACGCGGCGTCAGGGGCATCTGTTCCGCCATCTTACTACTGCAAGCAGGATTGAGCACTGAAATTCTATTGGGCATTATAATCCTCCAATATAGTTTAGAGCATTAATTGTAACACAATTTTTTTTATTTATTTTAATCTTGGTTGGTATAGCTGAAACAGGACGATAGGATACCGGAAAAATACAGGATAAAGGATACATAGAATCCCGTATCAAAAGAGTAAAAATAGAAGCTTAAATCATCTTACTACGCTTCTTCAAATCTCCCATGTTACTTTTTTGGTATTTTAGTTAAATATCTGAATGTCTATTCTGCCGCTCAAAAAGACTACTTTTAAGCGCGCGTATTCATCCCGATGTTTGTACAATAGGTGCATTCTACAAATGTGGAATGCCCTTTTTTATCATCATTTATTTAATTATTTTTGACCAAGGCTAATTAGCCTGCTAGTACCCTTCCTCTTTCCATATAGACCAGTTTACCGATTTTCTTTCTTCATCGGTCAATATCTGTGGATAGAGTTTTTCAGTGTGTACCGGTCCCTGGTTAATTTCTACAAAAATCCATGGCCTATCCGTTTTCCTGATAATGTAGGGGCAATGTATCAGGTTCGGAGGGATATAGACCACGGTAGACTTTGTCATGATGTGCTTTTCCCGCTCGACGCCCATTTGCAGTTCCACTTCCGCTCCCAGGTCTGTCGGGTCGTCCGGGTTGGTGCCGATAAGCATTAGGATTTCGGCGTCTTTATGTGTGTGAGGAGGATGTCCTACGCTAATCATATCGGCAGAGCGCCCCGCGGTTTTAGGCAAGTTCCAGTGGACCCAGTAGAAATTACAGCCCTTAAATGTATTGTAGTCCACGCGCACAATACTGGTGCGACCCATTTCAACCTCCTCCGGCTTTGCCTGATAACCTTTAAAGAACCTTCCATATTTGTCAGCCATTTTCAACCTCCCATTCTAAATTTTTAGCCACTAATCCAGTATCTCCTATTATTAATTCCTGGAGATAAGCTACAACTTTGTTGTTTAGCTGTCAAGATACACAACATTTAAGTACTTTTAGGAAACCCGAGGGAAGTTGAGGCTTTTGCTAATTCAGTTAACAATTACTCACCCAGTGACCTCGGAAGAAACTGAAAAGTTGGGTAACTTTTTACTAAATTGAGACTGCCAAAAAAGTCCCGTCTCACTTAGAACAAGGAGGAGTAAGGGGGATTTTTGAGCTTAAATACCCCTTTAGTTTAATACTGAGTAATAATATTTACCGCCAGATATCTACACTCTCCGTGGATGGGGGGCTTTCTGACCAGACATGGGTGACAGACAGGCTGGTCTCTCCTCCAGTCACCACGACTTTCAATACCTCGCGCTGACATACATGCACCAAAGTGTCATCAGGCAATCCAGCATAGTTAGTCATACTGGAACTTCTAATTTCAGAAACCCGTACCACGGCATGATCCCAGATATATTGCTCGACGTCCTCTTTACTCATGCCATCGGCGGCACAGTGCCGGGCCATACCCGGGGCCATGGTTACCACGGCGCCATTTGCCCCCTGGAAACTTACAATAGCCTTGGCGATACTGCCGAGAATAAAGTCAGGAGACTGTCCGTAGCTATTAATGCTCATGTGATGCCAGCCACCAATCATGATGCTGACGACGCTCTCATCCGGTTTAAAGCCTAGGGATACATGAAATGGCTTCCACGGATTCTTCTCTTCGTTTTCAGGAAAGCAAAAGCCGTATTTGACCGGGCTGCCCAGCGCGCTCATGTCGTTGACCGAAGGCCATGAACCGCCCAAATTAATGATGGCCATTCTTAAAAAACGGCCGAGACTGGCGTTGGCCTGATTACAGGGCCCCATGGCATTCAGGTCCGTGTTCATCCCTATCTCACGTCTGACCGGCCCATTCACGATAGTCATCGTCGATGAAGAACTCCCGGAGCGGACTAGCAGGTTGAAAGGACCTTTATCCCAGGCCTTGACCATCGCCAGTAGCACCGGCATATACTCCGGCCGGCATCCCGCCATCACGCCGACTATCGCTACCTTCTCCACCGTAGCGGAAAGCTCCTCTGGCCACATTCGGGTGGTTACCACCTCGTCGGGAGAATGGCTTGTCCCCTTCAGCATCTCTTTAACCTTTTCTTCGGTGGGAGGAATGATCGGCAGCCCATCGGTCCATTTTTGGCTATAGTAATAGTCCTGAACTTCAGTCAGGGTGCCGGTCATGGCAATCCTCGGAGGTTTCTTGGAAACTATCGTTCCTGCCTTCTTCTCCTCGGCGGTTAACGGCATGGTCAGGGCATCGACAATCTTGGATATCATCGCCTGATACTGTTCCTCGGTGATATCTTCCTTGACCCTGACTTCCTCGACCAGGTGGATGGGCACGATACGTAGGTCAGGCATGCCCCTCATTTCCGCTGAAACCTTGATATCCGGGACAAAAGGCTCGCCGACAGTATACACTGACGGGATGCCCTGTTTTTCCATTTCTATTACCCGGCCGGTGCCGGCCATGCCGGTGCCGCCACCTATGCCGGTGCCGTATATCAGGGCATCGGCATTCTTGACTATCTCTTCCTGTAATTCCGGGGGGGCATCTGTGGCAAAGCCGCCCGGTTTTATTTTAAAGATAGTCTTCACCCCGGGGTTGAACTTCGTTAAATGGTTAGCCAACTTCTCCATAAAGGTAGACTTAACCATGGTGACGCAATAGACGGTTTTGCCGGCCAGGCTTTTCAGGCGCGGACTCAGAGGGTACCTTTTCATATCATCCCGCACCCCGCGCGGATTTAAAACTTCGTAGTTCATCTTTTCATCTCCTCCTTTAGATAATCTAAATATCTTTACTACGGTTAAATAATGTAAAAACGCAAGTTAATAAAAGCTTTTAAAATGAATTCACACTTCCGCAGAAATATAACACAAATATATCTGTACATCAATTTAAGAATTTTAAATAATTACTTTTTTGTTATATTGGATGATAATTCTGTGAATATAGGTGAGAGTATTATCTGATAGTAACTATTGGGTTTGTCGTCCCCACGAGACTATAAGCGATCCGGCGAACTTACAGTTAGTTGGGGCGAGAAAGTCCTATCCGTGCAGAGCACAATCACTACATTGGAGCGCGAGTTAGATTTAGTGTGGGGACGGTGATATTACCACTGGACAAACATCGGGATG
>CAZJQF010000070.1:7209-9333 GCA_964547925.1 uncultured Dehalococcoidales bacterium | reverse complement strand
CAAAGCCGGCGATGCCGTTTTCCACCACCGGATTATGCTGGATATAATCCTCTTTAATATATTTTTTACATACTGTTAAGTTATGATCGTTAAATACCTCTTTATAAAGCCCGGTTATGACGTCTTTATTATTCATGCCTCTCCTTTATCAATACGCTGAAATGCCATTTATTTTAGTCAGGTGTCTTTTTACATCTACTATCCGCCTATTTTTGAGCGGTATAAACGGCATAATAATAGCGTTATATTCCGAATATTGTCAATAAATAACAATATTTGTCAAGATGCCGACAATTAAGGTAAAATGTTAACCAATTTTAAGGTAATCAGGCCAAAACAGGTTACTTGCTTCAATAATCGGTGTATTATTTAACGGGGCAGTTATTAAAGTTTATTTAAATATCTGAGAATATTTATTATTTGGAGGGAAGCAATGAAAGAGTTTACAGCAGATATCGCCATAATATCGGCAGGTACCGCAGGACTGGCCGCGGCCGTCGCTGCCGCTGAAGGCGGAGCGAAAGTCATCAGTTTTGAAAAAGCCCAGACGACGGGCGGCACGGGTAATATGGGCATGGGCCCGCTGGGCGTGGAAACCCAGCAACAGCGGATGAAGCAAATCCAGCTTACCCGCGATGATGCCTTCAGAGCCTTTATGAATTATACCCACTGGAGAGTAGATGCCCGCCTTGTAAAGACATATCTCGATAAATCGGCGAGCACTATCGAATGGCTGGAGAAAATGGGCGTCGAATTCGTGGAACCGGCCGCCTATTTCCCGGGGGCCAATTTCACATGGCACCTGGTGAAACCGCCGGTCGGACGGCCCGGTCCAACAGCCGCTTCCGCTATGACAAAAATCATGGCTCAAACGGCCACTGAAATGGGCGTTAGAATTTTGCTGCAGACACCGGCCACTAAAATCCTCAAGGAAGGCAACCGCATCGTCGGTGTCGAGGGTACGGATAAATCCGGCGAAACCGTTAAGGTTAATGCAAAAGCCGTTATCGTAGCTACCGGCGGCTTCGGCGATAATCCGGAATGGCTGAAAAAATATTCCGGCTACGAATGGGGCAAAGATTTATTCTCGATGAGAATTCCCGGACTGGTCGGTGACGGCATCAGGATGGCCTGGGAAGCCGGGGCGGGTTCCGAAGGATTGAATGTAGAAATAATTTACGATGTGCCGAACGTCCAGGACCCGGACTTAATGGGCGGTTTCAAACAGCCCTGCCTGATGGTGAACCTGCAGGGCGAACGGTTTATTGACGAATCGATAATGGGTAACACCACCTATACGGGCAACGCTCTGGCCCGGCAAAAAGAGCGCTGCGGTTTCCAGATTATGGATGCCGAAATCGTCAGATTTTATGAGCAAACCGGCCTCGACATCACCTCAGCCGTAATGGGCATATCCAAACTTACTAATTTCAACGCCAAAGTAAAAAGCAAAATAGACAGCGGCTTCCCCTTTATCTTTATGGCCGATTCTATCGAAGAACTGGCCGCCAAGACGGGTATCGACGCTGCCAATCTGAAGAAAACGGTCGAGGTCTATAATAAAGCCTGTGAGACCGGACGCGATACGGTAATGGGGAAGAACGAAAGATACCTGAGACCGATAGCCAAACCGCCGTTCTACGCCGGTAAACACTTCCCGGGGGCTTACGGCAGTCTGGGCGGTATCAAGATTAACCACCGGACGGAAGTTGTAACCCAGGACTTCGATGTAATACCCGGGTTATATGCCGCGGGGACCGACGCCTGCTCGATTTTCGGCGACAGCTATGTGTTTATCCTGCCCGGCAACACTATGGGCTTCGCTCTGAACAGCGCCCGCATCGCCGCCGAAAATGCACTCGCTTACATCAAGACCGTAAAATAGCTGCCTCCTTTTTCCCAAAGATAAGAAGCCCTTCCGAATCGGAAGGGCTTCTTCAATATACGTTTAAGTTGTGCGGCGGATTATTTCAGTTTTTTCTCCGCGTATCCCTTGTATTTTGCCTGTCTTTTAGAAATCTCTTTCTGGTCCTGTTTCATCAGCAGCGGAATCAGGTCCTTCAACTCAAACCAGTGTTCCAGCTTACCGCCGATTTCCAGACGCGACCGGGCCTGTTCTTTCTT
>CAZJQF010000070.1:0-7109 GCA_964547925.1 uncultured Dehalococcoidales bacterium | reverse complement strand
TAAATCATAAAAGCCAAAGCCGCGACGACGGCGCTGGCTACCATCGCCCAGCGGATACTCTCGACACCCCAGTCCGTATATTTCGGTAAGAAATAAGCCAGAGGCATGGTGACGCCCCAGATACCGACCAGGTTAATAATCATCGCCGGAACGGTATCCCCGGCACTCTGGACAGCACTCATCAGAACGAACAGAAAACCTATCCCGAGGAAACCGACCAGGCTGATACGGATGAAGTTGACGGCAATCGGCTCCAGAACCGGGTCGCTATTGAAAAGGTGAACGACGGGTTTAGCCCAGAAATACAGGGCTACGGCCACCACGACGACGAAGGCCTCAATGAGCCATACCGCCGTCCAGGCGCTTTTTTCCGCCCGCTCCGGTTTTTTCGCGCCGAGATTCTGCCCCACCAGTACCCCCGCGCCCATACCGAGAGCCATCGCCGGCACCATCAACGCCATTTCCAGACTCTGGGAGATTGTATGAGCGGCAATCGCGGCAGTACCGTACGAAGCGATGAATATCTGGATAAAAAACTGGCTCAGGGTCCGCTGAATATCCGAAATTCCGGAAGGTATCCCAATGCGGATAATCCGCCAGATGATACTCTTATCGACACGGAAGTGACGGAAGGTTAATTTCAAACGCGACCGGCCACCGAAGAGGACGACAGAATCAAGAATGATACCGAGACATTGGGTCATCACACCGGTGAAGGCCGCTCCACTGACGCCCAGTTCGGGGAAAATCCACCAGCCGAAAACAAGGAAGGGACAGAGAGCCACGTGGAAAGAACGGCTCACCACGGCAATCCACATCGGGTTTACGGTGTCCCCGGAGGCCTGCATCGTCGTATCCATCATCATACGGAACGCAATGGTTACCCCGCCGACCAGAGAGATACGCAGGTAAGTCGTACCTAGGGAGATAACTTCCGGGTCCTTGGAAATCATCGTAATTATCGGTTCTGCCAGTAACCAGCCGATAAGAGCCATCGTAACGGAATAAACCGCCGCGATAACGAAAGCCTGCTGTGCCGCACGCTGGGCTCCGAGAATGTCTTTTTGACCGATAGAGCGGGTAACCAGGGCCAGCATACCCATGTTCAAGCCCATCATCAGGCACATCGCGAGCTGGACGACCATACCACCGATGCCAACGGCGGCAACGGCGGCATTGCCCAACTTGCCTACCCATATCATATCGATAGTGGGCCCCAGCATCATTAGTAACTGGGTAACCAATACCGGCCAGGAAAGCAGGATGAGGGTCTTGACGATACTCCCCTGCGTCCAGTCCCGGTGTACAATTTCACCCTTTTGCAGGGGCGGTAAACCATTATTAGTAGTATTATTAGCCACAAACGGTCTCTTTCTTTATTATGAGTTCTTGATACTGCATTAAGGACGGCAACTGTTTGCTGTCGTATCTAGTCTCTGGATAAAACATCCCGCAGGTTTCGCAGCGAAACCGATAAATTCTCCATCTCTTTTTCGGTAAGGCCGGACATAATTTCCTTCACGGCCCCGGTAATGTTGATTTTATGTTCCTGCAGCAACTTCCGGGCCTTTTTTGTCAGGCTGATTTTATAAAACCGCCGGTCAGCGGCATCCAACTTTTTTTCTACCATTTTCAAAGCGACCAGTTTATCTATCAATTGAGTCATTTGGGCTTTGGCAATCTGTAGATTTTTCCCGATTTCCGCGACATGGAGAGTGCCTTCATCTTCAAGCAGTTTGAGGATTTCAAAATGGTTCGGCGTCAAACTGATATCAATTTCCGGAATGGTCGTTTTAATGAGCTTTTTCTTGATAGCCCGGAGAATGATAGGGGGGATGCTTAATAAATCCTCGGCGATACGGTCCTGAACGTCCTTCTGCATATCTCACACCATAATAGTATAGTTTTTATACTGTTTAAATATTATACTATTATCGAAATATTGTCAAAATCACTACATATTCTTGACAATTAACGAATATTTCGTTAGACTACCCCTTATGGATAAGAATAATAATGCGGCACAGCGGATTATCGACCGTTTCGGCGGCCAATCATCACTCGCCAAGCTTTTAGGCAGGCGTCAGAGCACCGTGGAACACTGGGTGAAAACCGGGATTATCCCTTCACAGTGGCAAAAACCATTATTAAAATTGGCAAGAGAGAAAGGAATTGATATGAGTCCGGAAGATTTTGTAACCAGAGAGACCCCGAAAATCGCACCCGCCAAGGGTAAACTTGGAGTTTTAGTCGTCGGCTTAGGAGCCGTAGCCTCAACATTTATCGCCGGCGTAGAACACGTGAAGCGCGGCACCGGCAAACCGTTCGGTTCGGTGACCCAGATGGCCACCATCCGGCTGGGGAAACGGACGGAGAAACGGTCGCCTTTTATTAAAGACTTCGTCCCGCTGGCAAAAGTAGACCAGCTGGTTTTCGGCGCCTGGGACCCGATTCCCGATAACGCTTACGAAGCCGCGGTAAAATGCGGCGTACTGACCAAAGACCAAATTGAATCGATAGCCGATTATCTGAAGACCATCAAACCGATGCCGGCCGTTTTCGACCCGACCTACTGCAAGCGTATCAAGGGTACTAACGTGAAAAAGGCCGCCACCAAATTCCAGCTCGTCGAAGCTCTCAGGGAAGATATCCGCCGCTTCAAGACGAAAACCAAATGCGACCGCCTGGTGATGATATGGTGCGCTTCCACCGAAAAATTCATTACCGCGTCGAAAGTGCACCAGACTATCGAGAATTTCGTTAAGGGTTTAAAAGCAAACGACGAGAGAATCGCCCCCTCTATGATGTATGCCTATGCGGCATTGCAGGAAGGCGTACCCTTCGCCAACGGGGCACCGGGACTGACCGTCGATTTCCCGGCCATTGAGAAATATGCCAGAGACCACAACGTCCCCATCTGCGGCAAAGACTTCAAGACCGGCCAGACGCTGGTCAAGACCGTTATCGCCCCGATGTTAAAAGCCAGAATGATCGGGCTGGACGGCTGGTTCTCCACCAATATCCTGGGTAACCGCGACGGCGAAGTTCTCGACGAACCGGAAAATTTCAAGACGAAAGAGGAATCTAAACTCGGTTCGCTGGAATATATTTTACAGCCGGAAATTTATCCCGACCTGTACGGTCACGCAACGCACAAAATCCGCATCGAATATTATCCCCCCCGCGGCGATAATAAAGAGGGCTGGGATAACATCGATATCTTCGGCTGGCTCGGCCGCCGGATGCAGCTTAAAATCAACTTCCTGTGCTCGGACTCCACCTTAGCCGCACCGCTGGTACTGGACCTGGTACTGTTTATCGACCTCGCCCAGAGAGCCGGTCTTGGCGGCATACAGGAATGGCTGTCTTTCTTCTTCAAGACCCCGCAGCACGCTCCCGAGCTTTATCCGGAACACGACCTGTTTATCCAGCAGACTAAGCTCAAGAACACCTTGAGATGGATGATGGGAGAGCAGCAGATAACGCACCTCGGGATGGACTATTATCTGGAAGACAGATAAACGGAATCTGAAATTTTAGTCAGCTAAACAAAATCGCCTGCCCGGTTAGCCGGGCAGGCGATACTTTTTCATTAAATACGACGACTGATTAAAGGCGGACGGGAATTCCTTTGTCCGCCAGATACTTTTTGACGTCTATAATCGAATATTCACCGAAGTGGAAAATACTGGCAGCCAAAACCGCGTCCGCCTTGCCTGCGGCCACCGCCTGATACAAATCTTCCGGGGTACCGGCCCCGCCGCTGGCGACCACCGGCACGGTAACGCTTTCGGATATCGCTTTCAGTAACTCAAGGTCGTAACCGGATTTAGTACCGTCGGCATCGATACTGTTGACTACGATTTCACCGGCGCCCAGCGCGACGGCTCTTTTCGCCCACTCGATGGCGTCGATATTAGCGGAGTAACCGCCGTCGGCGCCGGTATGGGTGTGTACCTGCCAGAGGACCGGATTAGCTCCGGGGATGCGTTTGGCGTCCATACCCAATACAATACACTGGCTGCCGAAACGGCGGGCGCCTTCGGCAATCAAACCGGGATTCAGCACGGCGGCGGTATTAATGGACACCTTATCCGCGCCGGCTTCCAGCATCCGGTGCATATCCTCGACATTACGGAGGCCGCCGCCGACCGTCAGCGGAATGAACAGCCGGGCGGCCGTGCGCCGCACGACTTCCAGCATAATCGGCCGTTCGTCACTGGAGGCGGTGATATCATAAAAAACCAGTTCATCGGCCCCCTGTTCGTTGTAAAAGGCCGCCAGGGCTACGGGGTCGCCGGCATCGCGGTGAGACCGGAATTTAATTCCTTTCACCACTCGCCCGCCCTTTACGTCCAGACAGGGAATAATACGTTTCGTCAGCATTTATACTATTTCACCAGGGCCTGTTTCAAAAAGTTATCGAAAAGACGCAGTCCATTATCGCCGCTTTTTTCCGGGTGAAACTGGACGGACAGCAGATTGCCTTTCGCCAGCATGCTGCAAAACGGAATGCCGTATTCCGTTTCCCCGGCGATAAGGGTTTTATCATTTGGAGCGGCATAATAACTGTGCACAAAATAAAAGTTGGCGTTATCGGGAATATTTTTAAAGACCGGCAGCTTCTGCTTGAATTTCACCTGATTCCAGCCCATGTGGGGTATTTTTAAACCGGGCGAAAACTTTTTCACCTGTCCGGGAAAGATATTCAGGCAATCGAGCCCGCCGTCTTCTTCCGTCCGGCTCAGTAAGACCTGCAAACCAAGACAGATACCTAAAAACGGGCGGTCTTCGGTAATATACTGCCGGACAGCTTCGTCCAGCTTGAATCTCTTCAGGTTAGCCATCGTATCGCCGGCGGCACCGACGCCCGGCAGGATAACCGCCCGGGCATTTAAAACATCATCGGGTCGGTTAGTCACCTTTGGCTGATAACCCAGCGAGATTACGGCGTTAATAACGCTTCTTAAATTACCGGCACCATAATCGATAATAACGACCATAAATATATTCTAGCATTATCAGGAGTGCTTTGGCTCGTTTTGCTTACCTGCCCGGTTTTTCAAATTTGATGAATCTGTATCCGGCGTCGAAAGATATTTTTTCTCTTAATAATCCGTAGTTTTTATCCCACGTACCGTTAGAAAGGTCGCTTTGTAAAAGAGCGAGGCCCTTTTTAACCGCTACCGGCGAAGCCAGGGCAAAACCGGAGGTATTATCCCTGAATTGCTTATCGAAATATACCTCCGGTTTGTGCCATCCGGAGCACATGAACCTATCCGTAAGGTCACTGGGCAACGGGAACGGCTTTACGACCGCCGACCAGCCGGTGGTTTCGCAGAAAAGACGAATAACCTCTTTAAGCGGCGGGAATACTTGCTTCACCTGTCGAGCTATCTCCGGAAAGTAGTCATAAAACCAGAACTTTTCACCTTCCCGGGAATCCATGGTGAAGATTACAACCGGCCCGTCCGGGCAGATACGACATAACTCTCGTGCGGTCTTAACTAAATTTGAGAAATGATGGAGGGCTAAAACAATGATAACACCATCGGTTGAGTCATCAGCTAAAGGAATCGATTCCGCAAAACCGGGCAGCCAGTAAACATTGTCGTGGTACGACGCCTGGCTTATCATTTTTACGGATGGCTCGACCGCGACTATTTTATAGCCGGATTCCGCCAGAGCATTACTGTAATTGCCGGTACCGGCACCGATATCGGCGACAGTTGAGTCGACCGGTAATCGTAGAAATCCACGAATGATTGAAGTTATCCTGGGGTCGGCAAGACGGGTAAGACTATAGCAATTACCGATTGTATCGTAAGAAGGCCGGTTCATAGGTGAATTATCATATTAGATCGTGAAATAAGTCAAGATAAAACAAAAATACCGGTCTTTTCAGACCGGGCAATAGTCTCTCTGTTTTGAATAAAAGAAACCTTGTTATTATATTCTAAGCGAAATATCCACCTATCGGCTCCCTCGAGAAATCCAAACAGCCGTTTAAAGAGAAACCGGACACCTTTTTAAAAGTGCCCGGTTTCCGGTATTACCAAATTGCTTAGACTTACTTGCCGATACGGAACATCTTGGTGCCACAAACCGGGCAAGCACCCTGAGTCGCCGGCTTACCATTCTTCATGGTGATAGCCTTAGCGTTCTTCATTTCCCTCTTAGCGCGACATTTTACACAATAAGCCTGCATTTAAAAATACCTCCTTTTTAGCTTTGAAGCATAAATCATTTTGAGCGTAATGTCAATAGGTTTGAGGCTATTTTTGAAAAAATAGTTAAAAATTTTCGTATTCAAGCCCCTCTCGGGCGAAGTCCAGCACCACTTCTTCCCTGGTAGCATGGCTTTCGATTTGCCGGCCGAGGGTATCGAGAAGCTGCTGGAGGCGGGTTTTAAACAGGGCGATGTTTTCCCGGTTCGCACTGTCGATTTGAGTCTCCGTAACAATCTTTTTAGCTTCCGCTAAATCTTTCCTCATCCGGTTATGTTCAAAAACGAGTCCCTTGAACATTGCATTACCCAAAATATCGGGCAGGGTTTCTTCCTCATAAGCGAAATGCTTTGTCAGCCTGTCTTCCAGCAACGTCAGTGATTCCTGCAGCCGGCTGCGTTTGTGCACCAGATCATCTAAGGATGTCTGCGACCAGTCGGCGTATTCGCCGCGAATCATAAACAAGGCTTCGAGGTCGCTCATCGAGCCGCCGAGAGTTAAGACATTCTCCCGGAGGGTATGATGCGTTTCGATAATATGACGGATGACTGCTAGTTTATCGGTCATAGTCCCTCTTCGAAAGCAAATCTATTTGGCTTTCTCAAACTCGGATTTTCCGGCGCCGCAAACAGGGCAGACCCAGGTATCCGGCAGGTCGCTGAAAGGAGTCCCCGGTTTGATGCCTGCGTCGGGATCGCCTTCCGCCGGGTCGTAAATATAACCGCAGACCTTGCATTCGTATTTATCCATTTTCGGTGCCTCCTTCTTTTCCGGTGGGATGTAGCTGGGGGCTGTTTTGGGTGTCGTGCCCCGTTTCACCTGATGATAATACTCGTAAGTCATTACGGGCTTGTTATTCAGGACTTCTGCCCCGACAACCTC